>JBGPZR010000438.1:0-2250 GCA_041493845.1 Terriglobia bacterium
AGTTCATGCTCGCGAAAGAGGGCCTTGAAATTTCCGCCTCCAGCCCCGAGTATGGCGAGGCCAAGGAAGCTATCGAAAAGGAATTCAAGGGCGAGCCAATCTCGATCGGCTTCAACGCGCAGTACCTGCTCGATTTCCTCGCCGCCGCTCCCGACGGCCCCATCGCCTTCGAGCTCAAAGACGAGCAGTCCGCCGGCCAGCTCCGCCCCCTCGCCGACGAGTCCTCCCGCTACCGCTACGTCGTAATGCCCATGCGCATCTGAAGCCCCCGGCGGCCTCATCAACCACGCAGCGCTCCGTCCAAATTGGCGCAGGGCTCTATCCACGCCAGCCAATTTGGTGCTGACCGTTATGCAGGACCAGCGCTAATCTCCCTGTCGTGCTCCCACTCAGCCAGCAAATCCGCAAAGCCATCGCTGCGCACCGCGCCGAGATGGCGAAATTCACCAGGGAACTCGTGCGCATCCCCACCGAGAATCCGCCGGGACAAAACTATCGTGCTTGTGCCGAAGCTCTGGCACGAATGATCCGCGGAGCAGGTCTCCGCGCATTCATCAAGAAAATCCCTCCGCCCAAGCACCTTCGAGTCAGCGCAAACGCCCCATCCAGCCCCGAGCCCCGCTACTGGATTCGCGCCACGCTCGGCTCCGGCAAGCGCGCTCTCTATTTCCACGGCCATTACGACGTAGTCCCCGCCTCCAGCCCCGCGCAATTTCAGCCGCGCGACCGCAACGGCAACATCTTCGGTCGCGGCTCAGCGGACATGAAAGGCGGCCTCGTGGCCATGCTGTATGCCGCGCGCGTGCTGAAGGAACTGCGGATCGCGCTCGCCGGCCGCATCGAACTTGCCTTCGTCCCCGACGAAGAAACCGGCGGCGAACGCGGCACTGCGGCGCTCTTCGAGAGCGGCGCTCTGGCCCCCGGCGCGATCGGCATGCTTACTGCTGAGCCCACCGGCGGCGCCATCTGGAACGCCAGCCGCGGCGCCGTCACCATGCGCGTGACCGTAACAGGAAAATCCGCGCACGTCGGCCTCAGCTTCCGCGGCGTCAATGCTTTCGAACGGATGCTCGCCGTCGCGCGTGCCCTCGAAAAAGAGAAACAGCGCATCTCCGCGCGCAAGACGAAATTCCGCATCGAGCCCGCCATAGCCCGCCGCTCCATCCTCCTGCTGGGCGGGCGCACCGAAGGCGGCACGAATTTCAACGCCGTCCCCGCCGAGTGCTCCTTCACCGTGGACCGCCGCGTCAATCCGGAAGAAAATCTCGTCGTGGAAAAAAATCGCCTGCTTGCAATCCTGAATCGCCTGCGTCGCAGCGGCATCCAAATGGAAACCGATATTTTCCAGGAGGGAAATTCCGTGGCCGTGCCGGAAAGCCAACCGCTCGCCCGCACCCTCGCGCAAAGCATCCGGGAAATCACCCGCCGCGCGCCGCAGTTCGAGATGTGCCCCGGCCTGCTCGAAACGCGGTTCTACGCCGAGCGCGGTATTCCGGCGCTCGCCTGCGGCCCGGGCCGCCTCTCGGTTTCGCACGGCCCCCACGAATTTGTCTCTCTGCGCGAAATGGAACATTGCGCCGCGGTTTACGCACTTACGGCAGCCAATTTATTGGGCGGGGAGGAACAGGCATGACGCAAGGTCGCGTGATCTCAATTCAAATCGCGTCGGCGGCCGGCGCGCCGATGCGGTCCGCAGAATCCGCACGTGCCGTTGCCGGCCAAGGCCTCGAAGGCGACCGCTACTTCTCGAAGCAAGGAACATATTCCACCACCCCGGGTGCCGTCCGCGACGTTACGCTGATCGAGACCGAAGCAGTCGAAGCCATGAACGCGAAACTCGGCACTGCGTTCGCGCCCGGCGAGATGCGCCGCAACATCGTCACGCGCGGCGTTCCGCTCAATCATTTCGTCGGCCACGAGTTTCGCGTCGGCGAAGTGCGGCTCCGCGGCGAGCAGTTGTGCCAGCCCTGCACATATCTGGAGAGCCTGACGCAAGTCGGCGTCAAAGCTGCCATGCAGCATCGCGCTGGACTGCGCGCTGAGATTCTCGCAGGCGGCACGATTCGCCCGGGTGACGCCATCGTCGCGCTCGACGATCCCCTCGAGCAGAACAAAGACGTCATTCGCCGCTTCTTCGACGAGATGTGGAACCCGTGGAACTTCGCGAAGGCGGACGAATTGCTCGCGCCCGAAATAGTTTTTCAAGGCACCCTCGGCAACGAATTAAGAGGCCGCGACGCCTTCCGCACC
>JBGPZR010000023.1:0-12514 GCA_041493845.1 Terriglobia bacterium
GAAAATGCTGGGCGTGGAAGCAGGCGGCTGCGGCAAATCTCTTGGGGAACATGCCGCGCGGCTTGCCGCTTCGAGTGGCTTCACCGGCGCGCGTCCCGGCGTCCTGCAGGGCACTTACACTTATCTGCTGCAAACTTCGGATGGGCAGATCTCGACAACTCATTCCGTTTCTGCCGGGCTCGATTATCCGGCCGTCGGCCCCGAGCACGCCTGGCTCGCGGAGCAGGGCCGCGCAGAATACACGGCCGTGAGCGATGAAGAAGCCATCCAGGCAGCAAAAACGCTCGCACATGTCGAAGGCATTATTCCTGCGCTCGAATCCGCGCATGCGATTGCAGAGTTGATCCGCCGCGCGCCGAAAATGAAGAAAGATGAAATTGTGATCCTCAACCTCTCCGGCCGGGGCGACAAGGACATGGAAACCCTCTCCCGCTATGTCTGAGCCCGCCACTTCAAAATCCGCCGCCGCACCTTCACCTGGGCAGCCTGCCAAACTGCCGGATGGAAGAATCTCGCGCCGGTTCCGCGAGCTTTCCGCGGCAGGTGAGCTCGGGATTGTCGCTTACATCACTGCGGGCGACCCTTCGCTCGATGCCAGTGAGAAAATCGTTCGCGCCGCGGCTGATGCTGGCGCAGACATCATCGAGGTCGGCGTGCCGTTCAGCGATCCCGTTGCTGACGGCCCCACCATTCAGCGCGCCAGTGAGCGGGCGCTCCGTGCTGGGGCCACTCTTGCCGGCGTGCTCAATCTCGTCCGGCGGCTCCGCGTTCACACCAATGTCCCGCTTGTGCTCTTCAGCTACTTCAATCCGATTCTGCAGATGGGCCTCGAAAAATTTGCAGATGCTGCTGCGTCGGCGGGCGCTGATGGCGTGCTGGCCACAGATTTGACCATCGAGGAAGCATCCGACTATCGCCGCATCCTCCATGCACGCGGCCTGGACACGATTTTCCTCGGTGCGCCCACTTCAACGGATGTGCGCTTGAAACAAATTGCGGATTCGACGACGGGCTTCCTCTACCTGATTTCCCGCACCGGCGTGACGGGTGAACGTGAAACGCTCCCGGAGGAACTGCCTGCTCTCGTCCGCCGCGCGCGGGGCTTTACGAATCTCCCGATTGCCGTCGGCTTCGGCATCTCGCTTCCTACACATGTCACCGTGCTTGGCGGCATTGCCGATGCAGCCGTGGTTGGCTCGGCGCTGATGGCTGAAATCGAGAAGTCCGCCACTGTCGACGCCGCCGCAGTTGCAGTCGCCGAGCGCATCCGCATCCTGAAGCGAGCGGCCCGCGAGGGAGTCAGCCGGCGCAGCGGATCTCCGGGAGCATCCGCGAAATGAGAAAGCGAGTGCGAACCTTTTCAGGAGTTGAAGTAAACTCACGTCGCAATTTGCAGCCGGGACGCGAGGAGATGATTTAGATGGACAAACGCATAGCCAATGCCGATACCGCGATTGCCGCCATTCAGGATGGCGCGACAATCCTGCTCGGCGGCTTCGGACTCTGCGGCATCCCAGAGAATTTGATCGCTGCTTTGCGGCGCAAGGGCGCGAAAAATCTGACGCTCGTCTCGAACAACGCCGGCGTAGACGATTTCGGGATCGGCCTCCTGCTGCAGAGCAAGCAAGTGAAGAAAATGATTGCCAGCTACGTGGGCGAGAACAAGACATTCGAACAGCTCGCTCTCAAAAAAGAAATCGAAGTCGAATTGAACCCGCAGGGCACGCTGGCGGAGCGCATCCGCGCCGGCGGCGCCGGCATCCCCGCGTTCTACACGCCCACCGGTTACGGCACGATGGCCGCGGAAGGGAAGGAAATTCGCGAATTCAACGGCCGGCCCCACGTCCTGGTGCCCGCGCTGCGCGGAGATTTTGCATTCATCAAAGCATGGAAGGGCGACCGCTGGGGAAATCTGGTTTATCGCAAGACGGCGCGAAATTACAACGCGATGATGGCCACGGCGGCGGATTACGTGATCGCCGAAGTGGAAGAAATCGTCGAGCTCGGCAAATTGAATCCTGATTGTGTGCACACGCCCGGAATTTTCGTCGACGCAATCTTTCAAGGCTCGAATTACGAAAAGCGCATCGAACGCCGGACGGTGCGGAAACGCTAGGAGAAAACGATGCCACCAGAAATTGACAAGCGCGAGATCATCGCCCGCCGCGTGGCACGCGAGCTGCGCGACGGCTACTACGTGAACCTCGGCATCGGCTTGCCCACATTGATTCCGAATTATTTGCCGCCGGGAGTGGAGGTGGTTCTGCAGTCGGAAAACGGCATGCTCGGCGTCGGACCGTATCCCTACGAAGGTGATGAGGACGCGGACCTGATCAATGCGGGTAAAGAAACCATCACCGAAATTCCCGGCTGTTCGTATTTTTCGAGTGCGGAATCTTTCGGCATGATTCGTGGCGGGCACGTCAACGTCACCGTTCTCGGGGCGCTCCAGGTGGATGAAAAAGGCAATCTCGCCAATTGGGCCATCCCCGGGAAAATGCTCAAGGGTATGGGCGGCGCGATGGATCTGGTGGCCGGAGCGAAGCGCGTGATCATCGCCATGGAGCACACCACCAAAGAGGGCGAGCCGAAAATTGTGAAGCAGTGCAGCCTGCCACTCACAGGCGTCGGCGTGGTGGACATGATCGTGACGGAACTTGCCGTCATCGAGGTCACGGACAGCGGTTTGGTCCTGCGCGAAGTTGCTCCGGGCGTTACACCCGAAGATGTACAGAAAGCGACGGAGCCGGTCTTGCGGCGCGCGCCCGATTTGAAGACGATGACGGCGTAGCGTCTGGGCTCGAAAACGATAACTCTTGCGTCCGTCGCGGCTGCGCGAATCAAGCGACCTGGGATAACATCCGGGCTAGTGGGTCTCCAAGGAGAGGCGATGGAGCCGCATTCGATCGTGGTGGTCAGCCTGCACAGCCCGAAAGAAAAACTTTGGGGCGAATTGATCGACGTTTCGAACGCTGGCGTGACGCTGCGCGGGATCGACCTGAGCTCGTTCGACGATTTTGTGCGCCAGGTGGTGCATCCGGACGGCGACCGCATGGGACTGCCGACGCTGTTTTTCCCCATGCTGCGCATCGAGCGGATTGCGCTCGACGAAGCGCGCGGATCCATTCCCTCGCTTGCCGAAGTGTTTGAGAAAAAAGTAGGCCGCTCGCTCGGGGAGTATCTGGCGCAATTTGCCTGAGCGAGTTTCGCGCGCGACTACACGGAACGCTCCATGCGCAGCCGAATACTGACCGTCCCAAACCAACTCACATTCCTGCGCCTCGCGTTTCTTCCATTTTTTATTCTAGCCATCCACTACGAGCGGTATGGCCTGGCCCTCGCAATCCTGGTCGTTGCGGGACTTACCGATGCGCTCGACGGATTGCTGGCCCGCGGCCTGCATCAGAAGACGCCGCTCGGAGCGTATCTCGATCCCATTGCGGACAAGTTGCTGATGTCGTCCTCTTATGTCGTTCTGGCGTTGCACCAGAAGATTAAGTGGTGGCTCGTAATTCTGGTGCTGGGGCGTGACGTGCTGTTGCTGGTCGCCGCGGCTGTGATTCTGATCACCGTCGGCTACCGGCCCTTCCCGCCGAGCCTCTATGGAAAGGCGACCACATTCTTCGAAATTCTTTTGATCGTATTGGTCCTTCTGTTGGAGATATCGGACAACCACTCGTTGTGGGTCGCGCGGCACTTGTGCAGCTATCTTGTTGCCGCGTTTGTGATCATTTCGGGGTTCCACTACAGCATCGTCGTTTCGCGCCGGCTGCATTCCCACGGCTGAGGTAACTCGACACTCCCAGCTAGCCCGCCTGGAAAAGTCCGCGGACAACCATCGCGATGCTGGCTATGACAACCAGCGCAGTTGCCCAGCCAAGCATCTGCGCCCGCTTGCGCTCTTCCGGCGAAACTGGCGGTCGATCCATCATGATCTTGCCCAGCACGAATCCAGTCGCGAGACCGCCAAGGTGCGCGTAGTTGTCGATGCCAGGAAACAAAAGGCCCCACACAGCGATATAAATCAGCCAGCGGATAATCTGGCTGCGGAGCATCTGCATGGACGCGCTTCGCCGGCCTGTCGTGATGGCGAGCATCACTCCGATCAGTCCCAACAGCGCGCCCGAGCCACCTACACTGAAATGGCCGCGCAAACTGCTCAGGATGTACCCGCCGATGCCGGTCACCACGTAGATGAAGAAAAATCGCGCCGAGCCGTACAGCTCTTCGATTTGCCGGCCAATGTCCATGAGCACCCACATATTGAAGATGATGTGCATCAGGCTGCCGTGGAGAAACACAGCCATCACGAATCGCCATGGCTGCGCCAGATTGAAAGGAATCAGCGGCAAAGAAGCGCCGAGGCGCTGCAAGACATCACCGTTGATTCCACCGATGCCGAACAGAGCGAACATTCCGCCGCCCGGCGGAGGCTGCAACCCACTCTCGCGCATTGTCGCCACCAGGCTCACGCCGTATAGCAGGCAGCTGAACGCAAGGATGGAGTATGTCGCGGGCGACGTGGCAGGCAACCAGCGCTCGAGCGAGCGGCTGGCTGCGGCGATCGAAAATGTCAGGCTCGCGCCGCACTGGTGGCATCGAGTGACGTTCGCTCCCACGAGCGTGCCGCACGCGGGACACAACTGCGGACGCCGCGGTTGGTTGCTGCCGCCGAAGAGGCCGCCTAATTGTTCACGGATTCGATCGAGTCTCCAACGCAAACGTGGCGAGAGGGCCAATAGGCTTCCTTGCGCAGAATGTGAAAGCGTTCCTATAATACCGAAAATGGGTCAAAACAAGTGAACCGGGAATCTGCGTGAGACCCATCCACCGCCTGGGAAAATCTCCAATACAATCCGAGCGTGCTCGATGCCGCGAGCGACTTGCAATGCTGCGACTCACAATCGCGCTGGGCCTCTCGGTGTTCGCCGTCGGGGGATGTGCGCATCACCCTAAGACGACGCACCGTCCCACGACAACTCCCACGCCTCAGCCAGGCGGGTCTGCGCCGCCGCCCGCTTCGCCGCCGTCAGGGCCGCCCCCGGCGACCGAGCGGCAACCGCCCGTCCCCGGTGCGTATGAGGAAGAGGGCGTGGCTTCGTGGTACGGTATTCCGTTTCAGGGGCGGCGCACATCGAACGGCGAAATCTACGACATGCACGAATTCACTGCGGCGCACCGCACGCTGCCGTTCAACGCAGTGGTGCGCGTGACGAACTTGCGCAATGGCAAACAAACGGAAGTGCGCATCAACGATCGCGGCCCGTTCGTTGCGAACCGCGTGATTGATCTCTCGCTCTCCGCTGCGCAGGCAATTGACTTGGTGGGAACAGGGACTGCGCCGGTACGCTTGGAAATTATTTCCGGACCAAATCCGCAATTGGGTTTCTTCGGTGTCCAGGTGGGTGCGTTCCTGGTGCAGGAAAATGCGGAGCGCTTGAAATTGCAGCTCGCCACGCGCTATTCGCCGGTGACCATCGCGACCTATGATTCACCGACTGGAATGTTTTATCGCGTGCGCGTGGGCCGCGTGTCGAGCGAAGATGCGGCGCGGCAGTTGGCGGACCGGTTGAAAACGGATGAGCAGTTGACCACGTTCGTCGTCCGCCTGGACGAGTGAGGGCGCATCTTTCTGCTCGAGCCTATTTGTGCGTCATCACGTATACGCCATCCCAATCGGCGGCGGGCTCTCCGGCGAGATATTCCTCGCAGCGCGCCAGAAAAAGTCGGGCGGGACCATCGTTCGGCCAGTGGCCCAGCATGTCCTCAAAGATGTTCTTTGCGGTGCCCCAGTAGCGCTGCTTATAGGCTTGGTGTCCGCGCTCGAAAAGTTCAATGAGTTCCAAAGCTTCCTTGCGCTTGCCGGCGTCCGTCTCTGCGCGCATGAGTTCATAAATCGTCACCGGCTGCAGCTTGCCCTTCACGCGGATCAGGTCGAGTTCGCGCACCAAAACTGAGCCGTTCTCCAGCGCGGCGCGCGTGGACTCGCTGATGAGGATGCGCGTCCCGTATTCCTTGTTGAGCCCCTCCAGGCGCGAAGCGAGATTTACCGCGTCGCCGATCGCGGTGTAGCCATAGCGCAGCGCCGAGCCCATGTTTCCGACCGATGCGATGCCTGTGTTGATACCAATCCCGATATCCAGTGCCGGCCGCCCGCGCGCGCGCCACTCCCGCTGCAAATCTTCCAGCCGCGCGAGCATGCTGACGGCGGCTTCGCAGCAGCGCTTGGCGTGGCCCGGTTCGTCGAATGGCGCGCCCCAAATGGCCATCACCGCATCACCGATATATTTATCGAGCGTGCCCTGATTGCGAAAGATGATCCGCGTCATCTCCGTCAGATAATTGTTGAGCAAGTCAGCGAGTTCCTGGGCGTCAAGCTTCTCCGAAATGGACGTGAAGCCGCGGATGTCGCTGAAGAGCACGGTTACGGAAGTCTTGCGCGGCTTGACGCGTTCGGGATCCGAAAGCAGGCGGCGGATCACCTCCGGGCTGACGTATTGCTGGAACGCGCCGCGCACTTTGCGCTTTTCCTGTTCTTCGACGAGGACGCGATACAGCGCGACGAGGCTGACGTTGGGCACGAGCGTGAAGAGCGCGGGGACGATGAAATTCAGCCACCAGCCGTGCAGAAATGCCCAGTAGATGATTCCTACAAACGGGGCGAGGAGCACGAAGCCAAACACCATCCAGCGCGGTTGCACGACCGCAAGCCAAATCCCCAGCGGAATTCCAAAGAGAAAAATCCAGCCAAGATCCGTGAGCACCTGTTTGGCGCCGCGCGTGAGAAAGCTCTGGTTGAGAATGTTGTCAATCATGTTGGCGTGGATTTCGACGCCCGGAAAATCAAGGCCGCCATAGGGTGTCGCCCGCAAATCGCCGAGACCGGTGGCGGAAGCGCCAACAAGTACGAGCTTGTTCTTGAATGTGCCAGGTGCGAATTTCTGCTGCACCGCATCGGCGAAGGAAACGTACGGATAGGTCCGCGCAGGGCCGTGGAAATTCACCATCATGCGGCTGACATCATCGGGGCGGACAACCAAATTCTTGCCGAACTCGATGCTGGCGACTCCCGCGCCACCGTAGTTCAGCACTGTTTCCTGATTTGTGAGGCCGAGAAAAAGCCGCAGAGCTTGCACATCCATCGACGCGTACACATCCCAATTGGCGCGATCCGGGTCGTGCCCGTAGGGAAGAGCGAGCCACAGCCGCCGCACAATTCCATCGGCGTCAATCACGACGTTGAAGAATCCGCTGCCGCCCTTTTCAGAGGCGATGGCTGCGGTCAATACTTCGCTATTGGCTTCGGCGCCTTTTGGCAGCATCCCCTGATCGTCATATCTTTGGATGAGTCGAAGATAGCCAGCCGGGCCTCCTGCGGAGGGCAATGGGCGCACCTGCGGAAATGGGAAGAAAGAGATGAGATCGGCATACCGCTTGAGCGCCTCGTCTGTAACTCCGTGCAGGTCCGCTTGCGTATAGAGAAAATAATTGCCGAGGACGACGCCGCCAAAGCGCTTGATTGCTTCGGCGAATTGCTGGTCGTAGGCGTACTCCAATTTCTTTCGCTCAATCGCGTCGCGGACCACGGGGCTGAGGGGCGTGCCCTTTTTTTGAAGATCGGCGAGGTCTGCGGAAAGACTTTCGAGAGGCTTTCCGGTTTCATCCGGCTTGCTGAAGGTGATGTCGAATGCGACGACGCGCGCGCCGTCATTGCGCAGCGTGTCGAGAAGCCGCGCGAAATAGACTCGCGGGAATGGCCAGCGTCCCAGCACTTCCTGGGAGTGCTGGTCGATGTCCACGATCACGATGCGTGAGTCCGGCTGAGTTCTTCCGCGGAGCTGGAAGCGCGTGTCGAGGCTATCGAGCTCCAGGCGCGTGACAAAATCAAAGAGCGGCATCGGGCGTTCCCCGACAAACGTCACGAAATAGACACCCAGAGCCGCCAGCGTGACAACAAGACTGATGGCAAGCGAGCCCCTATGCCGCCACCATTCCCGAATGATCGCAGTGATTTTTTTGCCGATGCGGTTTGGCATAGCGGCCGCGAAATTCAGCGTTTCGTGGATAAAGAAAACAAAAGTCCGCGCAAGGCTAACAAACGGCTGCTTCCGATTCAAGGTAATGAAACGGGCCAGAGGGCTGACTTCCCGCGGTTGCCAGCCATGTGGCTGTGCTCCGCGTGCTGGTTCCGCTATACTGTGGCGCACGCCCTCGTTGTCGGGGATTCCATGTCTGGGAAAAAGCAAGTCTGGTATGTCGAGGGGTCGGCGGCGGAGAAAATCGTACTGCCTCTGCGCCGGAGCTATGCACTTCGGCCGGTTCCTTCCCGGGAGAAGAATGCGCGGCGCGACGCCCCGAGGTTGGAGCCGAATGGGACTCCTGCCGTCTGGCTCGCCGATGTGAAATCGGGAAATACTGAGATCCCCGCAGCTTTTCGCCGCGCCAGTAACGGTTGTCGCATCATCGGCGTGATTCCGCATGCGAAACCAAACTCTTCCATTGGGAAACCGCACCGCGGGGGAAGGCAAGGCCCTTCCGTTTTTGCGTATCTTGCTTCGGGCGCTTCGCGCGGAGTTGTGGAGAGGACGCTGGAGGCCGCATTCCAGAACATCGAGCTCTCTGAGCGCGAACGCGCAGCCCGGGAGGCTCTGAAAATTGCAGAACGTGAACGCGAAGAGCTGAACCAGATCGGCATGGCGCTTTCCACTCAGCGGGACATCAGCTCGCTGCTAAGCCTGATTCTCTCGAAGGCTCGCGAAATTACCGGCGCGGATGCGGGCTCGCTCTATCTGGTGGATGAAGAGGGTGAGGGACGGCGTCATTTGCGGTTCATGCTGACGCAGAACGACAGCCTCGATTTTCCGTTTCAGGAATTCGTCATGCCGCTCGCGGAAGATTCGATGGCGGGTTACACGGCGTTGCGCGGCGAAGTCTTAAACTTTGCAGACGCCTACAAAATTCCGCGCGGGCGCCCGTATCACTTCAATGATCGCTACGACCGCGAATCCGGCTACCGGACTCGCTCGCTGCTGACGCTTCCGATGCGCAACGCGAAGGGCGAAGTTCTCGGCGTGCTCCAGCTGATCAACTCCAAACGCAAGCCAGAGGCCAGGCTGGAGAGTCCGGAAGACGTTTCGAAGCATGTGCAGCCTTTCCGCGAACGCGCGGTGCGGCTGGCGCTGTCGCTGGCATCCCAGGCAGCGGTGGCCTACGAGAATCGGAAGCTCTACCACGAAATTGAGACGCTGTTCGAAGGATTCGTGAGCGCTGCGGTGACGGCGATAGAGCAGCGCGACCCGACAACCTCGGGTCATTCGTTGCGTGTAGCGAGCTACACGCAGGGATTGGCCCAGGTGGTGGACGCCACTGCCAGCGGGCCGTATGCGGCGGCGCGTTTCGATCGCGAGCAGATGAAAGAGATTCGTTACGCAGCGTTGCTGCATGATTTCGGGAAAGTTGGTGTCCGCGAGGAAGTCCTGGTCAAGGCCAAGAAGTTGTACCCGCTGCAGCTCGATGTCGTCCGCCAGCGATTCGACTACATCCGGAAAGAAGTGGAAGCAAGCAATGTGCGGCGAAAGCTGCAGGTGTATCTGGAGCGGGACCGCGGCGATGCGCTGGCCGAAATTGCGCGGCTCAGCGAGGATTTCGATCAGCGCCGGAAGCGAATCGAGGAATATGCGAGGTTCATCCTCCAGGCGAACGAGCCGACTTTGCTCGAGAAAGCGCAGTCGCAGAAGCTGGGTGAAATTGCGGCACAATTCTTCTCCGATCCACAAGGCATCGAGCGCCCGTATCTGAATCCAGACGAGATCCGGCTACTCTCCATCCCCAAGGGCAGCCTGGATGCATCCGAGCGCCAGCAGATCGAATCCCACGTGGTTCACACATTCAATTTCCTGGCGCAGATTCCCTGGACAAAAAACCTCCGCAAAATTCCCGAAATTGCGCGAGCGCATCACGAAAAAATCAACGGCACCGGATACCCTTACAAACTGCACGGTGATGAGATTCCCCTGCCGGCGAAAATGATGACTATCTGCGACATTTTCGACGCACTGACCGCCTCCGATCGCCCCTACAAACGCGCGGTACCAATTGACCGTGCCCTCAGGATTTTGGAGGAGTGCGTCCGGGCGAATGAGATCGATCCAGAACTTTTCCGGCTGTTCCGCGAGGCGCGCGTGTACGAGGAGAGCGGGCGCGGCGCTTGAAAATCATGCCCGATTGGCGGTGGTCACGTTCGGCAGCCCGCTCCACCAGTGTTTCTATTCCTCCCACTGTCGTATTGCACTTGCTTAGCGTGGTCACGTTTTTGTTTTCGTTTGATCGTCCTTCACGGGCACAGTCCACCCCGAACGCCACGTGGTCGGTCACAATCGTGCTTCCGCCAAAGGTGGTAGCGGGCCGCCCCGCCACACTCGCCGTCTTCGGTGCCGATGGAAAACTTGCCTCCGGCGTGACCGTCGAGGTGGCGAAGGATCGGCGGGTGGTAACCGACACCACAGGCCGCGCAACTTTCACGGCGCCTTCTGATGGCGGCGTTGTGATTGCAAAGGCTTCCGGCAGAGCAGCGGCGGCGCTGGTGGACCAGGATGATCCGGCCACCGAGTCGCAGACGATCAGTGTGGCGCCTGTAATTTCGCTCAAAGACTCATTTTCAATTTGTGGCGGTGGATTTCGTGGCGAAGCAGATGCAAACCGCGTAAAGATCAACGAAGAGCGAGCACTGATTCTGGCGGCCTCGCCAAAGTGTCTGATCGTCCTGCCTGGGCCGAAAGTGGCGCCCGGCCCAGCGTCAATTTCAGTTCAGACAGGGGAAGCGCACTGGGCTGCGGCATCGACGGTGGTTTCAGTCGATTTCGAGCCGCCGCAGCCGGCGCTGGTACCGGAGAAAAAAAGCAAGCTGGTGGTGCGCGCCGAGGGAACGGAGCAGCCGCTGCGGATCGTGGCCGAGAACCAAACGCCCGGCGTTCTCGAATTCCTGCGAGGCGATGTGCAAAAATTGCGGACGAGCGGCGGCGCAAATAATTTTGCTGGCATCGAAGTGCAGGCAATTCGCTCGGGCGATTTTTCTTTTCACGCGCGACTCGTGCCGCCGCCCGATGCTGCGATTGCGGAACGATATCTGCGCGCGGCCCAGCCGTTGGCGCCCAGGGAGCTCCAGCGCCGTTTGAAGAGTTTTGCGGACCGGCTGGCACATCATCCGCGCGACGCTGAAAAGGTGCAGCGCGAGCTGGAGGCAATTATTTCTACAACGATCGCCGGCGATTTGCGTACGCTGCTCGAATCCGCTGATGCCGCCCTATAGTTGTCCCGCAAGCCGTGGCCCTGCCTTTACACCAAGAATCGCCATTGAATGCGTGGGGCGTTATTCGCCAGTGGAAGTTTCGAGGACTTTGGGCGCGGCTTCCGGGAGCGCGCCTTGCGCCATTTGTTCGAGAGAATTCCGTGCCCGGGCGAGGCGGCTGTCGGCGTCCTCGTAGCTCATTTGCGCGTGGCGCAGATGCGTGCCGAGCTTGTCGTAGACTTCGGCGAAAGATTCGAATTGCTTATTCAATCCCGCGAGGCTTGCAAAAAGATGCCGGGCATTCTCCTCAATTTTCTGCCCTTGTAAGCTGAGCGCGACGGCGCTGAGGCAGGCATAAAAAGTGTTCGGTGAGACGGGGAAAACGCGTTTCGTGCGGCAGTACTCGTCGAGCTTGCCGTATTTCGGGTCTTCGGTCATCAGAAGTTCGTAATAGACGCCTTCAGAAGGGACAAACATTAGCGCGAAGTCGAAAGTGTGCTCGTCGGGGAGAATATATTTTTCGGCGATCGAATCGGCGTGCTTGCGGACCGCCTGCCCGAATTCCCGGCGGGCATCCGCGGGAGCGTCAACGAGTTTACGGTAGGCATCGAGCGGAAATTTGGAATCAATCGAGAGAACGCGGTCGCCGCTGCGCACAATCGCGTCCACGATGGCGCCGGTGGAAGCGAATCGAAACTGGGTCTCGTAGGCGTTGTGCGGCAGGGCGTCTGCAAGAATGCGATCGAGCGCCATTTCGCCCAAAGTGCCGCGCGTCTTCGCTCCGCCAAGAACGGTCTGAAGCGTCTGCGATGTCTGCATGAGATCGCGCCCCACCTGCTGCACTTCTCCCAACTGGCCGCTGATTTTGCGGATCGCTTCGCTGGACGCCTGGAGCTGCTGCGCCATAGAAATTTGCGCATCGCTCGCGAGCTTTCCGGATGATGCCACACCCGCTTGCAAGTCTTGCCGGACCTGGCCAAGCTGCTGCGTGACGGATTGCATCAGGTGATTGATCTGGGCGGTAACACTCTGACCCTGCGTCGCTAGCGAGTTCTGCATTTCCTGGCGGACGCTCGAAAGCTGGGCATCCGAGCGGCGGGCGGCAGACCACACGATGGCGGCCACAATCGCGATCGCAATCACGCCGGCCGCCAGCCATACAACGGAACTCATGCTCGTTTCGCCTCTCTGGTTATTTTCTGTTGCCGGAGTCTTCAACACACTTTA
>JBGPZR010000359.1:0-2989 GCA_041493845.1 Terriglobia bacterium
ACGCGGGACGGCATCTTCTCCCTCGAAGAAGTCGAATGCATCGGCGCATGCACCGGCGCTCCGGCGATGCAGGTGAATTACGATTTCTACGAAAATCTCTCGCCGGAGACGGTGGACCAGATCATTGACGGCCTGGACCACGGCCGCAAGCCGGCGCCCGTCGCGCGGACTTCAGGTTCCGTCCACGAGCGCCATCCCGCGGAAGTCCCGTTGATCAGCCGGCGGTTCGGCATCAAGGACTCGCACAAGATTGACGTTTACCTGAAGCACGATGGCTACAAGGCGCTCGAAAAAGCCCTGAAGCAGATGACGCCCGAGCAAATCATCGAGGAGATGAAGAAATCAAATCTGCGCGGGCGCGGCGGCGCAGGATTTCCTGCCGGGATGAAGTGGAGCTTCGTGCCGAAAGATACGGGTAAGCCGAAATACATTCTGGCAAACGGCGACGAGAGCGAGCCCGGCACATGCAAAGACCGCCCGCTGCTCGAGATGGACCCGCACCAATTGATCGAAGGGATGGTCATCGCCGGGCGCGCGGTCGGAGCGAACCGCGGCTACGCCTACATTCGCGGAGAATATCGCTACGTGATTGACATTGTGGAAGCGGCCATCGGCGAGGCGTACGCGAAAGGCTACCTGGGCAAGAATATTCTGGGCAGCGGATTTGATTTCGATCTGGCGGCGCATACGGGCGCAGGCGCGTACGAATGCGGCGAAGAATCGGCGCTGATGGAATCGCTCGAGGGCAAGCGCGGCTATCCGCGCATCCGGCCGCCCTTCCCTGCGATCGTGGGACTCTACGGCTGCCCGACGGTCATCAACAACGTCGAGACGCTCAGCTCCGTTCCGTCCGTGATTCTGCGCGGCGGCGATTGGTACGCCGGGCTGGGCACGGCGAAAAATGGCGGGACGCGGCTGTTTGCCATCTCCGGCCACGTGAATCGCCCGGGAATCTATGAGCTGCCGCTGGGTTTCAACTTGAAGCGCATGATCGAGGAAGTTGCCGGCGGCGTGGCCGGCGGAAAAAAACTGAAAGCCGTGATTCCCGGCGGGAGCTCGTGCCCGTTGCTCAAGGCGGATGAAATCGATATCGCGCTCGATTTCGACTCCGTAGCCAAGGCCGGCTCGATGCTCGGCTCGGGCGGCACGGTGGTGATTGACGAGGATACCTGCATGGTGGACGTGGCGCGCCGCATCATGCAGTTCTATGCGCACGAATCCTGCGGCTGGTGCATTCCCTGCCGCGAAGGCACCACGTGGCTGCAGAAAGTGCTTGACCGGGTCCATGCAGGCGGCGGCTGCAGCGACGATATCCCACTGATTGATGAGCTGGCGAAAAACATGCTCGGCCGCACATTCTGCCCGCTGGGCGACGCCGCGGCCATGCCCACAATCAGCATCGTCAAGAAGTGGCGCAACGAATTCGAAGATCATCTCCATGGGAAGTGCGCCTACAAGCCCGCAGAGATGATTGCCGGAGCGCACTAGGACACGCATGGCAGAACTGAAACAGGTCACATTCACACTCAATGGGCAAAAGGTGACCACTCCCGCGGGCACGCTGGTGATCGAAGCGGCCAAGCGCAAGGGTATCGAGGTCCCTTCGTTCTGCTATTACCCGGGGCTCTCGCTTCAGGCGGCGTGCCGCATCTGCCTGGTGGAAGTGGAGAAGGCGCCGAAGCTGCAAACGGCGTGCACGCTTGTGGCCGTGGAGGGCCTGGTGGTGAAGACGGACACGCCGCAGGTGCACAAAGCGCGCAAGGACATGATCGAGTTCCTGCTCTCGAATCATCCGCTGGATTGCCCCGTGTGCGACAAGGGCGGCGAGTGCGAGTTGCAGGACATGACGTTTCGCTACGGGCTGGACCACAGCCGCTTCACGGAAGAAAAACTTCACTACCCGGAAGAAAAGTGGTCGCCGCTCGTCTATTACGATGCGCCGCGCTGCATCCTCTGCTTCCGCTGTGTGCGTGTTTGCGATGAAGGCATGGACGTGAAGGCGCTGGGCATTGGGGCGCGCGGAGTGCAATCCGTGATTCTGCCGAATAAACCCGGCGAGCTTGCCTGCGAAGAATGCGGCATGTGCATTGACATCTGCCCGGTCGGCGCACTCACCAGCGGGACCTATCGCTATCAGACGCGGCCGTGGGAGATGACCTACGTCGGAAATCCGTGCGCGCATTGCTCGAACGGGTGCAAAACCACGCTGAGCGTGCGCAACAATGAAATTCTGCGGGCGAATAATCGCGACCATTCCGGCATCAACGGCGAGTTTCTGTGCGGCAAGGGGCGGTTCGGGTTCGACTTCACGAATCATGCCGAACGGATTCGCCAGCCGCTCGTCCGCCGCAACGGCAAGCTGGAGCCGGCGAGCTGGGAGGATGCGCTGGAAGAAATCGCGCGACGCTTGAAACAGGTGCGCGAGGCGCATGGCCCCGCCGCCATCGGAGTGATCGGCTCGAACCACACCACCAACGAAGAAAATTACCTGCTGAACCGCTTCGCGCGTGCGACGCTGGGCACGAACAACGTTGATCACCATCGCACTGCCGATTACGCAGGTCTTGCCGCCGCGCTTGGCCCGCGGGCAAAGACAGCTCTTGCGACGATGGCGGATGTTTACACGGCCAAAGCTGTGCTGCTGATCGGGAACGACGTGACGCAGCAGAATCCGCTTGTTGCCTGGCAGATTCGCACTGGCGTCCGCCATCACGGATTGCGGCTCTACGCCATCAATAGCCGCCCCAGTAAGATTCACCGCCAGGCTGCACTGGCTGTTGACGTGGCCACTGGTGCGGAGCGTGCTGCGGTTCGCTGGCTCGCGACTGGGGAAGGCCAATTCGACGGAAACACCGCGAGCGACCTCGCGGCGCTGAAAGCTGCACTTGAAAAGGAATCTGACATCGTTGTTCTTTTTGGCGCGGAGCTTCAAGGCGCGGCGATCCGCGACCTGGTGGCGTTCGGTTCTCGCCTCGCCGGTCAGACGCGC
>JBGPZR010000057.1:0-9221 GCA_041493845.1 Terriglobia bacterium
ATCGCTGGCTTGCGCAGAAACTGTGATCCCACGCGGGCGGGCGGCTGCCACGGCAGCATTCGCCGGCTTCGATTCCGCCTCCAACCCCACGATGTCACTCAGCGCGACTTTCATTCGCAGCGGGCCGGCTTGCACTTCGGCGGTGCGGCCGTCATGACGGCGAAAAACAACCGGCTGCTTGAATCCTTTCACCTCCACGCGCTGGCCCGCGGAGAGCAGTTCCGGCGCGACGGGTTTCGCGGGGCCGGGGGCCGTGGCACCGAGATCCGGCTGTGACGCCGCAAGTGTTTCGACAACAGCGGCGTCGACTTCCGCGCGCGCCTCGAATGAAATTTTGCCCATGCGCTTCGAAGACTGCTTTTCCAATTGTGCGCGCAACACGCGGTCGTGAATTTCGGCAGTGAGCCGCGCAACTTCGCTTTCGAGCCGCTTCTGCGTCTCGGCGAAATTCTTTTCCAGCTCGCCGATGCGCTTTTTTTGCCGCTCCACCCAATCCATTTGCAGCGAGCGGCGCTCGGTTTCGAGCTGCGCAAGCTCTTCGCGCGCCTGCCGCTTGATTTCGTCCATTTCATCGCGGCTGCGATGGAGATAGGCGATCAGGCCATGTGCTTCGCGCGATTCGGGCGAAAGGCTTGCGCGAGCATGATCCACCACGCGCGGCGGCAAGCCGAGCCTGCGCGCGATTTCGATTCCGCTGGACGTGCCGGGGACGCCCACCAGCATCCGATAAGTTGGGCGCAAATTCACTTCATCGAATTCCATTGCCGCGTTCACAATTCCGGGCGTCGTCGAAGCGTATTCTTTCAACCGGTCGTGGTGCGTGGTTGCAATGGTCAGGGCGCGCAAGGCGCGAAATTCCTCCAGCAGCGCGACGGCCAGCGCAGCCCCTTCTTCCGGCGCCGTGCCGGTGCCCATTTCGTCCACCAGGATCAGCGAGCGGCTGGTCGCCGTGTCGAGCATGGACTTCAAATTCAGCATGTGCGCCGAAAAAGTGGAGAGGTCGGCGGTGATGGATTGCTCGTCGCCAATGTCGGCGAGAACTCGATCGAATACCGGAACCTCGGCGCGTTCGGCCGCCACGGGAATTCCGGACTGCGCCGAAAGCGCCGCGAGCCCAACCGTCTTCAGCGCGACTGTTTTTCCTCCGGTGTTTGGGCCGCTGATAACCATCACCGTCTCGTCGCCGCCCTGCGCAACCGTCAGCGGCATCGTCTTCCGCCCTTGCGGCCGCAGCGTGTTTTCGAGCACGGGATTGCGCGCGGCGTCGAGCCGCAGCGAATTGCCTGCCGAGAATTCCGGCATCGCGCAATCGAACTCGCGGGCAAACCGCCCGCGGCCAAGAATCGAGTCCAGGTGAGCAATGCCACTGGCTGCGGCATCGAGCGGCCCGCGATCGACGCGCACGCGCTCGGTGAGTTCCTCGAGAATCCGCGCGATCTCTGCCATTTCTTCCTCGGTGAGTTGGACCAGGCGATTGTTCAGGTCAATCGCTTCGAGCGGTTCGACAAATACAGTCTGTCCCGTCGCGCTCGCGCCATGAACCACTCCCGGAACCGCTCGCCGGTCCGACGCTCTGACGGGGATAACGAACCGATCGTTGCGCAGCGTGATGTAATCTTCGCCAGCCGGCCCGCCGCGCGCGCGAAGAATGGTTTCGAGTGACTTCTGAATTCTTCCGCGGGCCTGCGCGATCCCGGCGCGGATGCGCTTCAATTGCGGCGAAGCGTCGTCGCTGATTTCGCCGTTCGGATGGATCGCCCGGCGAATGGCAGCGGAAAGGTGACGCAAATCCGCCAGCGCAGCGGCGCGCTCGGCAAGCCGAGGATATTTCGGGGCGTCGCTCTTGAAAGCCTGGCGCACGCCGTGGACGGTTTCAGCAAGCGAGGCAACGTCGAGCAGCTCCGCGATCGAGAGTACGGACGCAGGGAGTGCAAGTCGCGCGAGCCACTGCTCCGGGTCAGCCAGCGAGCCGAATCCAAGCTCCGAACCGGCGCGCAAGTAGGCCACCGCTTCGCGCACCAGCGCGAATTCCGCGTCGAGCGCGGCAACATCCTGCTGCGGCGCGAGCGCTTCCGTGCTCCGGCGGCCGGGCGCACAAGTGGTAAACCGGCTGACAATTTCTTTGAGCCGGTCAAATTCGAGAAGCGCTTCTGCTGAATGCGGCACAAATACCTCAGAACGAAATTAAGTTGGCGGGCGCTGCGAACTAACTCTCTCGGGATTATCAGGTGCCAGAGAGGTCCTTCGTCGCTTCGCTCCTCAGGATGACCCGCCGCAGCGGGCTCGTCGCATCGTCAATTGTAGCGCGGGTGCCTGTGGGAAACCTGTGAACCGGCGGATGGTGCGCGCCGCCACAGGTGGCGTCGTCTCCGGTTTCTGGAGTCCCGTGGACTCCACCGGAGACTATGATGTTCGCCGCACCGTCAATCGCGCGGCCAGATGCTCGGCAGCATCGGCGGGCGACGTGGCGATGCGGATCAGCGGCTCTTCCTGCTCGCCCCACGGCGACTTGTGGCCCAGCTCGACTTCGCGCACGCGCTCGATCACCGCCTGCCAGAAATCGCCAAGCACCACCAGCGGCCGCCGCGCCATCGCACCCTTATTCAGCATTTCCCAGACCACCGCGAGCTCCACCAGCGTTCCCGTGCCGCCGGGACAGGCGACATAACCGTGGCCGCGCTTCACCAGCTCAAACAGGCGCTCCTGCCAGGTCGTCACGCGGATTTCTTCATCCACCCATTTATTCGCGCGCGCCCTGAAAAATTTTGCGGTGATGGCTAGCGTGCTCCCGCCGGCCTCTTTCGCACCGCGCGAGACTGCTTCCATCACGCCGCCGTAGCCGCCGCTGCAAACCACGAATCCTTTTCCGGCCAGCTCAGCACCGAGCGTCTGCGCCGCGGCATATTTCGCGTCCCCGGCACGCGGCCGCGAGCTTCCGAAGACGGTGACGATTCTCGGGCGCGCCCTCATTTCTTTTTTTTCCGGGGAGGAACCGTTCCCAGGGTTTCGACCATGGCGACGGTGATTTCGTCGAGCGGAGCCATTGCATCGTGACCCCGCTGCGGATTGTTGTTGCCGAAAATCGCGAAGACCAGGTGTTCGCCCCGCAGGGTCGTAGCGTACCCCGCGATCGAATGCTCGTGTTCGAGCGAGCCGGTCTTTGCCTGCACCTGGCCCGCAGCGGCAGTCCCCTTCATGCGATTCTCAAGCGTGCCGTCCACACCGGCGACGGGCAGTGTCGAGAGAAAATTTTCACCCCACGGCTGCCGGAAGGCGTAGAGGAGCATTTCGGTCATGGCCCGCGGCGTCACCAGGTTATTTTGCGACAATCCCGAGCCGTCGGCGAGCACTGCATCACCATCGCGAATCCCGGCGGCCTTCAGAAAATCCTGCTCGACCCAAAGTCCCGCATCCGTCGCGCCCACTCCTGTTTTCATTTGTCCCACGGTTCGCAGGAGCAATTCCGCGTGCAGATTTTGGCTGATTTTGTTCGTCAAGCGAATCGATTCGAGCAGCGCCGGTGACACGTGTTCCGCGAGCACGTAAGAATTCGGTGGAGGCACCGGCCGTCCGCTCCCCAGGACTACCGGCACGTCAACGCTTCGTAAAGGCGGCGGCGCGTGGTGCACGCGAATTCCCCCCGTTACGCGCACGCCGCGAGCTTCGAGGATTTGCTTCAGGGTTCGCGCCGTGGTTTCGCCAGGATCGGTCATCGCGAGGTCGAGCTTAACGGGCGCATGGCCCAGCGGCATGGAGCCGCGGAGCAAGATAAAATTCAGACCAGGCCGGCGAACAACGGAAAAATCTGGCTTCTCGCCGGCCGCGCTGGTGGTGATTTCATGACCGAAGGTGTCCGTTGCCGCGCCGGGCTCGACCACAATCCCTGCTGGATCGCCGGCATGATCGCCGGGATGGATTTCAATCGAGATGGAATTCTCGTTGAAGGCGATCGCGCTCACTGGCGCGCCGAACGTGAAAAAAAGATCGCCGACGGCCCAGCCCGCGGGATACGGGTCGTAAGGGAAAATGCTATCGTCTGAGACGATATCGCCGCCCACTTCCTTCAATCCCTTGGCCACGGCCGCATCGGCCATTTCGGCAAGAATGGTTTCCACGGGCCCGTCGCGCTCCACTTTTCCAGCGTAAGGAAATTTGCGGTTCGAGAGATCCGGATCGCCGCCCCCGAAGAAAATCAAATCGCCGGCGAGGCGCCCATCTTCTGAGAGAGAGCTCCTTGAATCAAGGGTCGTTGTGAAATGGTGATCGGGCCCGAGCGTGGCAAGCGCAAACGCCGTAGTGAATACTTTTGTGTTTGAGCCGGGTCGGAAGAAATGATCCGCGTTCAGCTCATAGAGCGTTTCGCCCGTGTCCCGGTCCACGACCAGTACGCCCCAATAGGCCCTCTGTGCATGCGCTTCGCTGAGTGCAGCTTCCACTCGTGCGCGAAATCGCGCCACGTCCGCGCGCGGCCTGGCGTGTGTTGCACCACCCGCAGGCCGCTTTGCGTGCGCCGTAGCGGTGGATTCCTGCGCCAGGGCAGGCTGCGCCATCGAAAGAATCGCCGCCAGAATCAGCCCCAGGGCACTCAAGCGGCCGTGGCGCCGCGCGCAAAGTCCAAGGGCAAATGGGATCATCAGAGTCCGTGAAAATCCGAGGAGCAGCAGATTATATTCCATCGCTTCGGAAGGCGCTCTTCATTTGCTATACTTGCTAGCGGCCCGCCCCTGAAATTCAACCTATGATATCCACAAATACTGAGGAGGAGTTCAATGAAAAGAATTTTCGCACTGGTACTCGCGGCGGCTTTGATCGGCCTGCCGGCGCTCTTGCATGCGGCCCCTGGCCGTGCAGATAACAAAGATAAGGAAGAGGACCGGCTGCAGAACTCGGGCCAGGTCGCCAAGGAAATCATGGATATCCCCGACGACATCCCGCAGGACCTGCTGGACAAGGCGGATTGCGTCGTCGTGTTTCCATCGGTCCTGAAGGCCGCCTTTATCGTTGGCGCAAGCTACGGCCGCGGCGCCATGACTTGCCGCAGCGGCGACGATTTCCGCGGACCCTGGGGCGCGCCGACAATGATGGCGCTCGAGGGCGGCAGTTTCGGTTTGCAAATCGGCGGAGAGGCGACGGATTTCGTCCTCCTGGTGATGAACCAGCGCGGGGCCGACGCGATTCTCACCAGCAAAGTGAAGCTTGGCGGCGACGCATCTGCAGCCGCCGGCCCTGTGGGCCGCACAGCCGCGGCGAGCACGGATGTGACCCTGCGCGCCGAAATCCTCACGTACTCCCGTGCACGCGGGCTCTTCGCAGGAATTTCGCTTGAGGGCTCGACTCTTCGTCCGGACAATGACGCAAACGAGCGAATCTACGGCAAGAAGATCTCTGCGAAAGAAATCGTGCTCCGTGGCGCGGTGCCCGTGCCGCCGGCTGCCAAATTGCTGATTTCGACGCTGAACCAGCACAGCCCGAAAAACAAATCGAAGTAACCTCTCGCAATTCATGCTGCGCCGGAGGGCCCGATCCCTCCGGCGTGGTATTCTTCGGCCCCTTCCATCCAGCGCCCGTCTTGTTTCGGGCGTTTGTTGACTTTCACTCATAGATGACTTACAGTCACTAATCTTCCGGATCGGGAGATTCAAAGATGCCACGCCTGTCCGCTCCTGCTCAACGCGCACACCGCCACGCACCTCGCCCCAGTCGCCGTGCGCGCCGCAGCGCGAACATCCGTGAGCGCCTCTTCCACGCCGCGTTGCAGCTTTTCGCCGAACGCGGATACCAGAAAACCACCGTCGAAGACATCACCGAAGCCGCCGACGTCGGCAAAGGCACATTCTTCAATTATTTTCCGACCAAGGAGCATGTGCTCGCTACCTATGGCGAGGAACGAGTCGCCGCCATGGAGCGCGCCCTGGAGCAAGCGAAGTCCGGCAAACGGCCGGTGCTCGCTGTCCTCAAGGATTTGATCACCGACGTCGCCGGCCACTCTTCCCAGAGCCCCGATTTGCTTCGATCGATCTTTGCGGCGCATTTATCGAGCGCCCCGATCCGCGTCCATCTGCAGCAGCGCCTCCGCCGGGGACGGCGGCTGATTGCCGAAATTTTTGCGCTGGCCCAGGAGGCGGGCGAGGTTCGACGCGATCTCACTGCGGCCGAACTGGCGCGGCTGACGCACATTATCTTCATGGGCGTCACCATCGCCTGGTCGCTCAATCCGGATTCTGTCTTGCGAAAAACGGCGGAGGATGTTTGGGAACTGCTCTCGCCGAATTTCAGAACCCCGAAAACGCGAGCGGCTCGCAAGAACCGCCGGCGCGCGAAGCCCTGATTCGCCGCGCCAGATGTGGAGAGGATGACCTGGGCCCGCTTGGCCCAGCCGCGGTGAGTCCTGAGGTGGCCGGACATCATCCATTTAGGAATGAGGAAACGGGAGGAGATTCCGTGAGACGCCGATGGGCAATTTTATTCGTCATTCTGGCGATCGTGCTGCCAATGACCGCAACCCTTGCGCGCGCGCAATCAGGATCTTCCGCGACGAGCGCGGCAAGTTACGGCATGAGCGCGAACAGCGCCAGCCCCTCAGCCTCCGGCACGCAATCGCAAAGCCCCTTTTCAGGCAGCGTGCCCGGCAAACTGGTCCCTGGCATCCTGCAGATTTCGTTGCAGGAGGCCGTCGACCGCGGCCTGAAGCAAAACCTCGGGCTGCTGCTTTCGAATGAAGACATCCGCTCGGCGCGCGGGGAGCGCTGGACGCAATTGAGCAGGCTGCTGCCGAACTTGACCACGCAAACAAGCGTGGCGGCCTCGCAGGTCGACCTGGCTACGCTGGGAATCAACATCCCGAATTTTCCGACTGTCGTCGGTCCTTTTTCGTATTTTGATTCGCGGGCCTACCTGACCCAGACGCTGTTCGACTGGAAGGCCATCAACAGGACGCGGTCGGCCACGCAGATTGTGGAATCAACGAAATATACGTACAAGGACGCGCGCGATCTGGTGATTCTCGCCGTTGGATTCACGTACCTGCAGGCGGTGGCCAGCGAGGCGCGCATCGAGACAGCCGACGCGCAGGTGAAAACAGCAGAGGCGCTCCACAATCAGGCCTCCGACCAATTCAAAGCCGGAACTTCGCCGGCGATTGATGCCCTGCGCGCAAAAGTGGAGCTACAGACGCGCCAGCAACAATTGATCGCCGCCAGAAACGATTTTGCGATTCAGAAACTCACGCTCGGGCGCGTGATCGGGCTCGCTCCCGGTCAGCAATTCGAGCTGACCGACAAATCGTTGTATCAGCCGCTCGAAGGAATCACCGTGGACGAAGCGCTGAAGCGCGCTTACGCCTCGCGATCGGATTATCAAGCCGCACTCGCAGAGCAGCGCGCCGCTGAGTTTTCGCACCGGGCAGCCGTCGCAGGCTACTTTCCTACACTCTCTTTCAGCGGTGATTACGGCGCAGTGGGACGGCATCCCGAGACCAGCGCGCACGGCGTCTTCGATGTCCGCGGAACCTTGACCATTCCCATCTTTCAGGGCGGCAGCGTGAAAGGCGACATCCTGAAGGCCGACGCGCAGCTCGAGCAGAGCCGTGAGCGCGTGGAGAACCTGCGCGGCCAGATTGATTCCGATGTGCGCACGGCGCTGTTCAATCTCGAATCGTCTGCCGAGCAGGTGGCCGTGGCGCAAAGCAACGTCGGCCTGGCGGAGGAAACCCTCACGCAGGCGCGCGACCGCTTCGCCGCCGGCGTGACGGATACAGTGGAAGTTGTTCAGGCGCAGGAATCCGTTGCCAGCGCCCACGAAAACTACATCTCGAGTCTGTACGGCTACAACTATGCAAAGATTTCTCTGGCCCGCGCCCTGGGCCTGGCCGAAGCGGGCGTGAAAGAATATTTCAAAGGAAAATAAAGCGATGGCACAGAGAACCGACGTCGAAGCGACTCCCAATCCTCCGGTGGAGAAGCCGGCTCCCGCGGAAACTCATTCGGCATCGCCGCCTCCGCCCTCTTACGCAGAGAATTTCATGCGCACGCGGCCTCGTGCGCGGATGTATCTGGTCGGCGTGATCCTGCTGCTGCTTGCCGGCGGATACTTTGCCTGGCGCTATATCGTCAGCTACGAATCTACCGACGACGCGCAGGTGGACGGCCACCTGATGCCGCTCAGCGCGCGGATTTCCGGCTACATCATCAAAGTGAATGTGAACGACAACCAGTTCGTGCAAGCCGGCACTGTGCTCGCGGAAATCGACCCCAAGGATTACCAGGGGGCCATGGACAATGCCCGCGCCGAGTTGGCCGTGGCGCAAGCCAACGCGCAATCGATGAACATCACTGTGCCCATCACTTCCGTGAGCACCTTGAGCCAGACTTCCGCTTCGGAAGCGGATGTGGAAAACGCCCGAGCGGGCATCAGCGTGGCCCAGAGGCAGTATGACGCAGCCGTGGCGCAGCTCGCGCAGGTGCAGGCCAACGATGTGAAGGCGCAGAACGACGTGGTTCGCTACAAACAACTCGTTGATAAACAGGAAATTTCCGCGCAGCAATATGACCAGGCGGTGGCAGCCGCCAAGGCGAACACCGCTGCCGTTGCAGCGGCGAGCGCGTCCGTGGAGGCAGCCCAGCTACAAGTGACGCAAGCGCGCAGCCGCCTGGCACAAGCGGAGGCCAACCTGCGATCTTCGCAAACCGGGCCCCGGCAGGTGGCTTCCATGCGTGCCCGCGCTCTTTCGGCCGAAGCGACCGTGAAGCAGAAAGAAGTTGCGCTCGAGCAAGCGGAGCTGCATATGCGATACACCAGGATCATAGCTCCGGTGAACGGAGTGGTGATGAAGAACGCTGAGGTCGGTATGAATGTTCAGCCCGGGCAGCAGTTATTCTCGATCGTGCCGCTCGACGACATCTGGGTGACCGCGAATTTCAAAGAGACGCAATTGAAATACATGCGCCCCGGACAGCCGGCGGAAATCAAAGTGGACGCCAACGGCCGCACCTACAAGGGGCATGTGGACAGCGTCGCCGGGATGAGCGGCGCGCGTCTGAGCCTGTTGCCGCCGGAAAACGCCACGGGAAATTACGTGAAAGTGGTGCAGCGCGTTCCGGTGAAGATCGTCTTCGAACCCGGCCAGACTAGCGACCACTACCTCGGGCTGGGCATGTCGGTCACGCCAAAAGTCAAAGTGAAGTGAGCGCCGGCAGCCCCATCTCGCCGCAAAACACCTGGCG
>JBGPZR010000396.1:0-2696 GCA_041493845.1 Terriglobia bacterium
GCCCTCGGACGCACCGGCAATCCACGCAAACTCGGGGTAACGGGAGAGGAACTGCCCAAGGTGATGTACCGCCTGATTGAGGCGGACCACTACGTGAACAAGAAAATTCTCGTTGTGGGCGGCGGCGACAGCGCGATTGAGGCCGCCATGGGACTGGCGCATCAGGTCGGCAACAAGGTCACACTTTCCTATCGAAAAGAAGGTTTCACGCGAATCAAAGAGCGAAATTCTCAGCGCATCGCTGACTGCATCCGGACCGGGAAAGTCAACGTGGCGTTCGAATCGAACCCGGTGGAATTCAAACAGAGCTCCGTCGTCCTCGATGTCAAAGGGGTCCGGCAGGAGATTCCCAATGATTACGTGTGGATCTTTGCCGGCGGCGAGCCTTCCACCGCCTTCCTCAAGAAGATCGGCGTGGGATTCGGTGTGCGCGACATGACGTCGGTGGGGAGTGAAGAAGCGAAACTGGCAACGCAGTTCAGGAATGAACTAGCGGCCGTTCGTTCTTGAGCTGCAGAGCGATATTCGCGCTATGCTAAGCCTTGCCAAGGATGGTCAAGGCGCCACTCGAAAGGACATTTGCATGAAACGTTGGCTTCCCGTTTTCTTAATCGGCCTGGCGTGGGCTTTCGCGGGAGGCTGTAGCAAGACGTCCCCGAATTCCAGCAGCAACCAGGCGGCGGCTTCCACGGCCAACAGCAGCCCCGCCACATCCGCCACCGGTGACATGCCCGCTCAAAGCGACCGCAACGCTATTGCCGAGGCCATACGGAAGCATCTCGCCGGCAACAGCACGATCAACATGGCCGTGATGGATA
Organism: Terriglobia bacterium; assembly: GCA_041493845.1. Classification (GTDB taxonomy): domain Bacteria; phylum Acidobacteriota; class Terriglobia; order Acidiferrales; family UBA7541; genus Palsa-295. Next base: position 819 of record JBGPZR010000396.1, read on the forward strand.
TGGACGTCAGCCAGGTAAACGTCAACGGCGATCAAGCCCAGGCCAATGCGGATTTCCGCTTGAAGCAAGGTGGAACGTCCATGCAGATGACCTATTTTCTCGAGCGCCACGCCGGCACATGGATCATCCTTCGCAGCCAGCCCGCCGGGGGCCAGTTCGCGCATCCTCCGCTGGATAAGGCGCATTCGGGAACGGCGAGCGACCCGGCACATCCGGCGATCCCGAACATTCACGAATTCTTCAAGAACGCCCCACCGGCCGGAGGAACGGGAAATGCTCCCGCGCCCGCAGGCCCGAACTCGAATTCCAAGACATCTCCCTGACTTTCAATCGGGGACAAATCGGCCTGACACGGGGCTGGTTTGTGTTCTCATTTGAACACGGCCACGAACATCCGGCCAAGAAACCGCTGAAGCCGAGCGGGTGCCATGACGGCGTGATGCGCGAAGGTCGTCGTCACTCGTGCAGGACAACGCTCATAAGCGAGGTGTTGATCTGCAGCCCGCCGTTGTACTTGATGAAGCCCAGTTTTCTGAACTTGTTCATGAAGAAATTTACGCGTGACCGTGTTGTGCCGACCATTTCCGCCAGCATCTCTTGCGATACTTTGGGGAGCACCCTTTGGGGTTTATCTTCCTTGCCATAGCGCGCGAGCAGCAACAACGTGCGAGCGAGCCGCTTCTCGCTGGAGTTGAAGAGCTGATCTACCAAGTCCTCCTCGATGCGGATGTTCCTCGCCAGCATGAAAGAGATGAAGCGGTCGGAAAATGCGTGCTCATGGTGGAGGACGCGGATCATTTCCTTCTTTTCAATGACCAGTGCAGTCGTGGGTGCAATCGCAGTCGCCGTCCCTATCCGAAGCGGCTGACCAGCGAGGCATCCCTCACCAAAAAAATCGCCCGGTCCCAAAACCGCCACGACGGCCTCTCTGCCGGTGTTATTGACTACCGAAAACCTGACCCCGCCTTTTTGAATATAGAAAACATTCTGACCGGGGTCGCCCTGCGAGTAGATCGTTTGCTTTTTCCTGAACTCCGTAACTTTCCGGGCCACACCCGCCGAATCAAGAAAATCCTGGGTGTTGAAAGCGTTGTTACCATTGGGTTTCAGACGATTTGAAGCTGCAGTTGCCATAGCTGCAATCCCCCTCTTGGGCTGGCACCCTAGCGTAGCACGCGCCCAAATGTGCAAGCAAGATACAGATGTGTGCACAAGTGAACAGATATCTGTCGTTGCCTCTCCTAAGATGCTGGCCTGTAGGTGGAGCAAGAGGACCAAGGCGAAAACAAGCCCAAGAGCTTCCGCCTGAATAACACTGGAAATCGCAGGCTCCTTCCCACTTCAACCGGCACGAGCAGTTCTTGGGTCAATACAGAAATTGGTCGAACGCCTTGGGACCGGTCGAAGTGTCTGCCTGCGGAGAGAAGGAGATAGCTAAATGCCTTTACTTCAAATATTGGTAGTTCTGGTCGTGGTCGGTGTTCTGCTTTGGCTGGTCAACAGCTTCATACCGATGCAGGGAACGATCAAGTCCATCTTGAATGCAGTCGTGGTGATCGCCACGGTTTTGTGGCTTCTGAACATATTTGGACTTTTTCATTCGCTCTCCCACATCCGCGTCGGGGCGTAAGTGAACCTGGATGAGGGATAGCGGGAAGATCCGCATGGCATCTACCGGAGACAACAGCTGCGCCCGACGTGACGAGCAAGTGGCGCATGAAATCACCGTAATGGAGGCAACACTCATGAAACCAGTTGGACTTATCAGCGCGGGAGTTCTGCTCCTTCTTTTCGGAGCCGTTGCTCCCACGTACGCACAGCAGGAGCAGCAAGCCAAGCCTGAAAAGCAGCAAGAGGCGAAGCCCCAGAAACAGGAGC
>JBGPZR010000092.1:0-7478 GCA_041493845.1 Terriglobia bacterium
GGCCCAGGTGAACGGAAACCTGGTGGACGCGCAGCAGGCGCGCCGCGTGCTGGACCGGCTGGTGGGGTACAAGATTTCGCCGCTGCTTTGGGACAAAGTACGCCGGGGGCTTTCCGCCGGGCGCGTGCAGACGGTGGCGCTGCGGCTGATCGTCGAGCGCGAGCTGGAAATTCGCACGTTCGTTCCCAAGGAATATTGGACGATCCACGCACTACTGGGCGCAAGCGAGCCCCCTTCGTTTGAAGCTAAGCTGATCAAGTACCGGGACAAGGAACTCGAGGTTCCGGACCAGGCCGAAGCTCAGCGAATTCTTGCTGAGTTGGAACGAGCGATCTGGCAGGTGGCCAGCGTCACACAGAAAGAAAAGCGCCGCTTCGCGCCGCCGCCGTTTACCACATCAAAGCTGCAGCAGGCCGGTTACAACCGCCTGCGATTCACGGCCAAGCGCACGATGAGGCTGGCGCAGCGGCTCTATGAAGGCGTCGAGCTCGGCTCGGAAGGAGCCGTCGCGCTGATCACCTACATGCGCACGGACTCCGTGAGAGTGTCGAACGATGCGCTTGGGCAGGTTCGCGAGCACATCGGCGCAAGCTACGGCGAAAAATATCTCCCCGAGAAGCCGAATTATTACAAGTCGAAGAAAGACGCGCAGGAAGCGCACGAAGCGATTCGCCCTACGGACGTGGCGCGCACGCCCGAGTCAGTCAGGCGCTACCTGGACGACGATATGTTCAAGCTGTACCAGATGATCTGGCAGCGCTTCGTGGCTTCGCAGATGGTGCCGGCTGTCTTCGACCAAACCACGATTGACGTGGCGGCGAACGACTTCACCTTCCGCGCCACTGGTTCGGTGCAGAAATTCGACGGCTACCTGGCGGCTTATCAGGCAGTAAAGGAAGAAGAGGAAAAGGAAGACGCCGAGGACGCGGAGAGCCGGACCCTCCCGCGCGTGACGGAAGGTGAGCAACTGCGCCTGGAAACGATTCGCCCGGAGCAACACTTCACCGAGCCGCCGCCGCGCTACACCGAAGCGACGATCGTGAAGGAACTCGAAGAAAAGGGCATCGGCCGGCCTTCGACGTACGCGACGATCATTTCGACGATCGTTGAACGCGAGTACGTCAATAAGGACCAGGGCCGCTTCACGCCCACGCTGCTAGGCGAAAAAGTGAGCGCGCTGCTGGTGAAAGCGTTCGAGGATATCTTCGACGTGGGCTTTACCGCGCGGATGGAAGACGAGCTCGACGAGATAGAGGAAGGAAAACTTTCCTGGCGCACGGCGGTGAAGGAATTCTGGGACCGGTTTGAGGTGGACCTGAGCAAAGCCGCCGACGCAATGGATTCCTACAAGGCAGGCATTCCGACAGGACAGAAGTGCGAGAAATGCGGCCAGGGCGAATTGCTCGAACGCATCAGCCGGCACGGATTTTTCCTGGGCTGCTCGCGCTATCCGGAGTGCGATTTCATTCGCGATCTGGCCGAACCCGGCCACGCGGATGCCGAAGGCGACGGCAAGACTGAATATTGCGACAATTGCGGGAAGGAAATGGCAATCAAGCGTGGCCGCTTCGGCACCTTCCTCGCGTGCACGGGCTACCCGGATTGCAAGACGACGCGACGGCTGGCCAGTGGCACGCGGAAAGCGCTGCAGCCCGATGTGCTGCTGGATGAAAAATGCCCGACGTGCGGGGAACAGCTGCTGCGGCGGCATGGACGGTTCGGCGAGTTCATCGGCTGCAAGAATTATCCGAAGTGCAAATACACGCGGCCGATCACGCTCGGCATCAAGTGCCCGAAGTGCAATGAAGGCGAGTTTGTGCGCCGCGGGACAGCAAAGGGCCGCGGACGCGGCCGCATCTTCTACGGCTGCAGCCGCTATCCCGATTGCGATTTCACCACGCCGCACGAACCTATCAATGAGCCCTGCCCGAAGTGTGGCGCGGCGTTCATCGTCGAAAAGCGCACCAAGCACGGCAATTTCCGCTCCTGCATCAAGGAAGGCTGCGACTGGGAAATCGAAGCGCCTGCGCCGGCTACGGAAGTGGCGCCCGGGATGCCGCCGCCGCAACCTCAACCAGTTGGCGCCTCCGCACCGGCAAAAGCCTAGGCCGCTTCGCTTCGCCCCTCAAGATAATCGATCCGAAGTCCAGACTAATCTTAGCTCCTCAGGATTGGCCCCGCGCATTTGCCCCGCCACATCAGCACAGAGCCAAAAAATCACGCGACAACCAAAAGGCGGCCCAGCACTCGAAACGGTGCGGAATGCGAGCTGATAGCGTCAGTCCTGTACCGTGTAAATCCGGACTTCGGCGCCATGGTCGGCACGCGCGGGAACTGCCAGATAAAGCCGGTCAAACCCCTTCTTCCCAATCCGTCCAAAGTAGCCGGAGGTGCGTGCACCCAGTGTTGATGGCGTTTTGGCCAGCAGACGGTAATGGTCAGCATCCTGCTGCTGAAATACGCTGATATAGCCTTCGCCTCCCGAGACGTAAATGCGGCTGTGCGCGGAATCGTAGTACAGATCATCGGAGTCCTGAACACAAGGAAGTGTGGTGACTAACTGGCCCGACATCGTGTTGAACACGGCGAGGCGCGCCGGAGCACGCGTGCTGACGAACAGACGGTGATGGGTCTCATCCAACGCCATGGGAAAGTTACCATCGAGGGTCAGAGACCATCTCGATATCGCGTGAGTGCTGCGATTGATAACTCCGATCTGTTTCAAGTCCGGGAGGTTTACATAAATATCAGGTCCGGACATTTCGAGCTGAAAAGATTCCGGGTGTGCCCCGGTCTTGAATACTTCATCGAGACGCTTGTTGGTGGTCGCGTCGATTACGCCGATTGCCGCGGCCGCCTCATCGCCATAGCCGACGTAGACGCGTTTATTCGCCGCATCGTACCGCAGGTTGTCGACGTCGCCTTGAAAATCGAGCGCCGTGAGGAGATCAAATGATGCTCCGTCATAGATATATAGCTTGCCTTTGGCGCTAGCCACGAAAAGCTTGTTGAGTTCAGGGGAATAGGCGACGCCCTGAGGACGCGGCACCCCGCTGATGCTGTGAATTCGCATTCCCGCGGCGATGTCGAGAACCTCCACAGTATTGTTTCCGAGTGCGGAGACAAAGAGCCGGCCGTTGGGGTCGTAGGCAAAATGATCGATTCGTCCTTGTACGTTCGAGAGCGGAATGGCTCCTGTGAGGACGAGCGGTTGGGTGTCTTGAGCGGGCGAACTATTTTGCGCGGGCACTCGTGCAGCGAGGATGGCAAAGAGGGCGAGGATCGCGCAGATGCCGCAAGCTCTTTTCATACAGTCAACCATGAGAATTGACCTCCCTGGGCCCCAGCGGTTATACGGCGACAATATGTGTCTAATCTCCCCCGAGAACCTGAAAAATGTCTGAAACGGAGGTGACGTGATCATCGCCTCGCAGAACGGCTCGCCATCTCTCGCAATCCCCTGGGGCGAATGCATCTACCAGCCATGCAAAGTTATTCGCCAAGACATCAGCGACCGGAAAGACAGCGTAAACTAAAATGTGATAATCACGACCAGTTTGCAGCCCAGGGGGCAAGCCCCAAAACCCCATGAGGTTTGTTTTACAGGATCGCTAAATCACTTCATTCCACAACACGACCTGCTTGAATCGTTGACTTGGCTCGGAACGCAGCCTAACATGCGTCGCCAAAGATCTCGCCCAAGACATGATCGGCCAAGCCATCTCGCACTATCGCATAACGGAAAAGCTGGGCGGCGGCGGGATGGGTGTCGTTTACAAGGCCGAAGACACCAAACTCGGCCGCTTTGTCGCGCTGAAATTCCTGCCGAAAGAGATGGAACGCGATCGCGCCGCCCTGGAACGATTTCAGCGCGAGGCGCGCGCGGCCTCCGCCTTGAACCACCCCAACATCTGCACCATCTACGAAATTGACGAATACCAGGGCCAGCATTTCATCGCCATGGAATTTCTGGATGGCCTTACGCTGAAGCACCGCATCGCAGGCCATCCGCTTGAAAACGAGGCGCTGCTTGATTGGGGCGTGCAGATTGCGGAGGCGCTGGACGCCGCGCACTCGAGCGGGATCATTCATCGCGACATCAAGCCTGCAAATCTTTTCGTTACCAGCCGCGGGCACGTGAAGATTCTGGATTTCGGCCTGGCGAAACTGGCGCCCGCGCGCCAGGCGGTGGGCGAAGGCGCAGCCAGGACGGTCGGATCGACGACGGCCGAGGAGTTGCTGACCAGCCCCGGCACTGCCGTCGGCACCGTCGCGTACATGTCGCCCGAACAGGTGCGCGGAGAAGAACTCGACGCGCGCACGGATCTTTTTTCCCTGGGCGTTGTGCTCTACGAAATGGCTACCGGGGTGGTGGCCTATCCGGGCGCGACCTCTGGAGTGATCTTCGATGGCATCTTGAATCGCGCGCCGGCGCCGCTCATGCGCCTGAACCCCACAGTCCCCGCTGAATTCGCGCGGATTGTTGAAAAAGCGCTCGAAAAGGATCGCCGGCTGCGCTACCAGTCCGCCGCTGAATTGCGCGCGGATTTGAAGCGCTTGAAGCGGGAGACGGAATCCGGCCGAACGGCGACGGGAAGCGAAGCGGCGGCTGTGAAACAGCCGTTTGGCCGAAGGGTAGCGCTCGGGGCCGCAGCGATTGTCCTGCTGGTCCTCACCGTTGCGGGCGTGGTCTGGTATCAGAAGAAGCCGGCGCAGCAATCCGCACCGGCGGCCGCCAAACCTTCTATTGCCGTCCTCCCGCTGCAAAACCTAAGTGCGGACCCGGACAGCGCATACTTCAGCGACGGGATGACGGATGAAATCACCACCAAGCTGTCGAAGATTCAGGGCATCAACGTGGCCTCGCATTCCTCCGTGGCAGCGCTGAAGGGCGGCCAGAAAGATGTGGGCGCGATGGGCCAGGAACTCGGCGTGCGTTACCTGCTGGAAGGCAGCGTTCGGAAGGCTGCGAATCAGGTGCGCATCAACGTGCAGTTGATCGATTCGACCACCGGATTCCAGGTGTGGGCTGACGATTTTGTGGGAGAGATGAAGGACGTGTTCTCCCTGCAGGAGCAGACGGCATTGAAGATCGCGCAGGCGCTCAATCTACACCTCAGCCCGCAGGAGCAAAAAGCCGTCCAGCAGCGTTATACGCAAAGTCCCCAAGCTTACGAGGCCTTCCTTGTGGGCCGCGCCATGCTCGCGATTGAGACACCCGAGAGACTTGAGGGGGCGCGGAAATATTTTGAACAAGCGATGAAATTCGACCCCAACTATGCTCCCGCTCTAGCCGGTCTTTCCCATGTAGAAAGTCTCTATTATCGCGACCTCGACTCAGATCCGTCTCACCTGCAGCGCGCTGAGGAGTTCGCCCGGCGGGCGATTGCCATTGATCCGCAGCTCGCGGAGGCCCACATAGCAATTGGTCGGAATTACGCATTGCGATATGAGTATGCCCGTGCCGTAGGAGAATTTCGGGAAGCCGTACGATTGGAGTCTGAGAACGCGTTCGCTTGGGACCTGTTGTCCTGGGCCCTTGCGTACGAGCAACCACCGGACGCGATGGAGGCAGAGAAAGCGGCACGGCAGGCTATTCGGCTCGAGCCATCTTTGCCTGCAACCCACTATCACCTGGGCCGCGCGCTTCTTTTTCAGGGACGCTACCCGGAAGCCGCCGCCGCGTTTCAGCGCGCGGAAAAGGTGGGGAGCAGCGACTACGCGAACCTGGGAATGGCTCAGCTATCCCTGGCTCAGGGGAACAACGATCAGGCTGTTGCTTACCTGTTGAAGAGGAGTGGTCCACGAAAGACGGCGATGGACCAGTATTATCTGAGTACAGCCTATTCGGCGAAAGGTGATAAGGAGAAGGCTTTGGCCACGATGCAAGAAGCCTTTAGGTTAGGGTTTCGCGATTTCGGTGCGATCGATGGCAGCCCCTATTTCGCTTCTCTGCGCGCCGACCCGCGCTTCCAGCAGCTCCTCAGCCGCTACCGCCACTGAAATTGCCAGCAGAATCTGGCGCTTTAAAACTGCCTGGCGACGATCCCGGTGCCGACGCGCGTCTTATCCTGGTCGAGCAGCAATGCCCGGTTGGCGTCAATCACGTAGTAAATCAGGCTAAAGCTCACAGTCGGGTTCGTGGCATTGAGCTGCGCAGTCCCGCGCCCGTTCAAATCCGGCGCAGCAATGGTGCTGGCCGTGCTCACGGGATCGCCGGCGAAAACGGCGTTGAAATTATTGATGTCCAGAGTTCCCTTGGACACGCTCGTTCCAGCGAGTGTTAACTGTCCCACTGCGTCCTGAGGAATTGCGCCAGCGACATTCTGCGTCGTTCCCTGCCCGGCAATATTCAATGCGAAGCTTCCCGTCACGGCCGCCGGTGCAGCGGCCTGTTGGAACGCCACGCCGCTCGAGATCGCGTTGGCATCAATCTCAAGCATCACAACGGAGCCCTGAGCTGTTTGGTATGTGGCGAATTCAGTGACGCTGGCATTCGCCCCGTTCGGGCAAGCGCCACTGCCCGTGAACAATCGCAGATCGATCCGTCCGGTCGTCGCATCCACGCTGTACGCGCAGGTTGCGATCGTGGTGCTCGTCCCAGGTGTCCCAGCATTGTTGCTGTCGAATGTGCCGCCGGTAATGTTGCCGCCACCATCTGATTTGAAGACGCCACCCGCCGCGTAAGCGCCGGCGCTCGATGAGCCGCTGGCTATGAACGGGTAGTTCGCCTGCGCCAGGCTGGCTGCCGAAAACGAATTTCCGGCCGGCGCGGCAAACACATCGCCGGCAAGCAGCGCATGGTGGTCAATTTCAACGAGGCGCACGTGGGAGCTGTCCACCACGTAGAACGCGAATTGGAGCTGCTCGTTGGCGTTCGAGTTATTGGTGCTTGTATGCGATGTGAGAATGAGCGTGATCGTGCCGCGACCGGTGCCGGGAAAGACAGCGTCAAATCCGTAGGTGCCTGAGATCGAGACGGTTGAAGTGGGCGCGCTCGTGGGGGTCGTTACTGTCCCGCCGTCATTGACATCGAAAATCGTGTTGGCCGCGGAAATCAGTCCGGTGCCGCTGGCGGAGAATTTCCCCGCAACTCCCATGGTCTGCTGGCTCAAGTCTTCGCCCGCTGCGCCAAACACGTAGGGCCCCGAAATCACCGAGGGCGAATTGGTGAGCGCATTCAAGTCTTGTTGGTCGATGGTTCCGCTGGCCACGGCGTTTTGGTCGAAGCGGATCACCAGCGCGTGCTGGTTCGACATCAGCGCAAACTGCAAAGTGCTGCCCGTCTGGCCGCCCGTGTTCAGCGACGCTCGCGTGCGTCCGTCGGGGCCGACCAGGTAATTCCCATTCTGAATGGGGACCTGCACGGAGATTCCAGTGGAAAAATTTTCGATGTCTTCGACGCCGCTCACGATGCCGCCCTGCCCGTCCGCCACAAAGCTTCCCGCTACGGAAATGAAATTCGCGCCGGTGCCACC
>JBGPZR010000259.1:0-4067 GCA_041493845.1 Terriglobia bacterium
CTTTCTGGTCCGTGTCCGCGCGCACGGAAAGGAGCGGCTCGAATTTGATTTCGTCGAGGCGCTGCTCGGAACTGGCGAGCAGCAGGCGCGCGATCGGAACCGTGCCTGCGAGGACGGAGTCGCGGTTGATCAGTACGACGTTGTCGAGCTGGTCGGGTGAAATTTCGTTGAACCGGATGAAATCCACCACTTCGCCGCGTGTGGCGTCTTCACCGACCACCACCAATTCCGTGTTCATCATGCCGCCGGCGGTGTTCTCGTCGAACTTCATCAACGCCTCGACTTCGGTCGCCTCGCGGTGCTCCATTTCGTCCATCACTTCTTTCGAGGTGTCGGGCGGCAGGCTGGCGATCAGGTCGGCGGCTTCGTCGGGGCTCATCTCTTCGAGAATGTCGGCGGCCTTTTCGGGGTTGAGCTTTTCGAGGACTTGCGTCTGCAGGCGCTTGTCGAGCTCGGCGATGGCTTCCGCGGCGGTTTCTTCGTCGAGCGAATCAATGATGCCCTGCCGCTCGGCCGGCGAGAGCTCTTCCATGATTTCGGCCAGGTCGGCGGGATGCAGTTGGGCGAGCTTGTCGCTGGACATGCGCAGCTTCACGCGGCGCAGCGGATCGGACTCGATCAAGTTGACGAATTCCCACCGGATGGTGCGCGGAGGGAGCTTGGCCTGGATGCGGCGGATGGCCATCGGAGGGACGAGGCCCTGGAGCAACCGGCGGACGGCGCCGGCGAGTCCAACGTCCACTTGCGTGATGCGCAGCTCGGTATTGCCGTTCATGCGCTGCTCGGCTAGATCAATGTCGTTGACGCGGACCACTTTGCGGCCGTTGGTGTCGATGATCTGCTGGTCGAGCAGATCCTTTTGCACGGCCAGCCAGGCCTCATTCGGATGGTAGAGCTCGAGGGCGGATTCGTCGGTATTCAGGCGGACGCGGCCGGGTTCGACGGTCGCGATCTGGTCGTGGCGCGCAACCAGTGGGCGGTATTGCCCGCGGCCGAGGAGCAGGCGCGAGATGCGGTTGGGCTGGTCCGCAGGCTCGACGAATATCTCTTTCACGCGGCCCACGAAATTGCCGAGGGAATCGTAGGTCTCGGCGCCGATGACTTCTGTGGCATGAATCATGGTGACGCTCCTTGCAAACCCGGCCAGGGGCAAAAAAAAACGCCCGAAGCCGGTGCTCTGCGGCCGGCCATGGGCATGTGAAATCGCCTTGGAATTACCGCAAGCCGGGCCGCGCCTCCCTGCTCCGGGCGGCTAGCGAGGAGCAGCGATGAAACAGTTCGAAGCAGGTCTTCCGCCCCTGCTGGGCGTTCCCAAAAGACTCGGCAGCGCCCCGCAGGGTGCCGTGCAGGGAGGGCCAAGTACTTCCGGGTTCCGAATTGGACGAAAGGTCCATTTTTTGGCAAACAACAAAGAGAACACTCTAGTTAAAAGGAGAAGGAAAGTTTGTCAAGCAAAGAGTGAGGTTTTCACACGATTTTTACGGACTGAACACCATATTTTTGAGAGGACGACCGCGGCGGCGACAATCGGCTGCATAAACGTCCCAGTAGGTGCCGTGGATGTAGTCGCGAGGCGTGAAACCAAGTGCTCGGGCGGCGCGATCTATGGCCTGAGGGGAGCCTTCGAGCTCGAGGAACGTGCCAACGGGTGTTTCATCGAGGTCCAAATGGAGCCCCGCAAGCTCGAACGTGGAGCGAAATTTCTCGTAGATGAAGCTGGGGCGGAGGCCCAGGGAGCTAAAGGTACGGGGCCACAGGGCCGGGTTGGGGATCAGCAACTCGCGCTCGAGGCGTTCTTTGTAGCGTGCGCGGGCAGGTCCGCGGCCCGTGGGATGGGGCGGGGCTTTGGCGGTGAGGACTGCCCTGCGGGGGCGCAGCCTGGGGCGGACGAGGCGCGGGCCGCACATTGCTGCGTTTCGCAGCGCCGGAGTCTCGAGGCGTAGGCGGAGGAGGCGGCCAGTCCGGCGAAAGGCGGACTCAGGCGTGTCGTAGATTGTGTTCTGCTCGAACACGCGGCCCTTTGAGGAGGCCCCGATTCGGCGGAGCCCGCGGAGGAGGGCGGCCAGGTCGTGGACAGGCAGCTTGATCTCGATTTCGCGGTTGGTGGGCCTGCCCATAGGCGCGGTCGAGTATAACTTAGACGCACGGGCTGGGAGATGCGAGCAAACGAACGGAGAGTTCACCGCGGAGGCGCACCCTTCGTTTCCACTCCCCTCGGCTGCGCTCGGGGCAAGCAGGGTAAAGAGAACGCAGAGAAAAGAGCAGGCCGCGGAACTCTGTTGCCAAACCCTTGAGTGAGCCATCATAATCGTTTCCCTGCCGAGCAAATACGCGCAAACATGGCCGAACCGACAACCCCGTTGATGCAGCAGTATCACGCGGTGAAGAAACAGCACCCCGGGGCGCTGCTGCTCTTCCGGCTGGGCGATTTCTACGAGCTGTTCTACGACGACGCGGTGGTGGCGTCGCGCATCCTGCAGATCACTCTCACAGCGCGGAATAAAGAAAAAGCACAAGCGGTGCCAATGTGCGGAGTCCCTTACCACGCGGCGGAAAATTACATCGCGCGATTGATTCGCGCGGGGCACAAGGTAGCCATCTGCGAGCAGATGGAAGAGCCCGGGCCGGGAAAGAAACTCGTGCGGCGGGAAGTGATTCGTGTGCTCACGCCGGGCACGGCGTCGGGAACGGGGCTGGTGGATGCCAGGGAGAATAATTTTCTGGCGGCGGTGGCAAGAAGCATGGGAGTCGGCGCGGCAGCGAGCGTCGGGGGCAGGCCCACGGGACGAGGAGCAGAATTGACGATTGGACTTGCCTATGTGGATCTCTCGACGGGTGAATTTCGCGCCACTGAGTTCGGCGGTGAGAAGGCTGAGGGGCGGCTGCGGGATGAACTCGGCATTTTGCGGCCGCGCGAGATTCTGCTGCCGCGGCCTGCGACTCTCTTCCCTGTTGCTGTGCCTGCGGAACTCGACGGGCTGGGCGCAGTTGAGACGCGCCTGGATGATTGGATTTTCGAACGGAATCACGCCGCGCGATTGCTGGAGGAACAATTCCGCGTGGCCGGCCTCGAGGGGTTTGGAATGACCGGGCATGCGCAAGCGACCGCAGCTGCAGGAGCCATTGTTCATTACTTGCGCGAGACGTCCGCAATTGGCGCGCGAAAGCCCGAAGATGCAGCAAAGATTCCATCGCTGCGGCCGTCGGGAACGGGGCTCGAGCATCTCGACAGGATCGTTTACTACGAGCAGCAGGACGCCATGATCCTCGATGCCGTGACGGCGCGGAACCTGGAGTTGGTGGAGCCGGCCGCAGGCGATGACGAGCGGGCGACGCTATTGAACGCGATTGATGAGACGGCGACGGGGATGGGCGCAAGGTTGCTGCGCGGATGGGTGCGGCGGCCGGAGATTTTGCTCGAGGAAGTCGAGGCGCGGCTGGACGCCGTCGCGGCACTGAAATCGCAAACGGTGGCGCGCGAGGAGATTCGCAAAGAGCTCGAAGGAATTCTGGATCTGGAGCGGCTGACGAGCCGCGTGACGCTGGGAATTGCGACGCCGCGAGACTTGCTGGCGCTGGGGGCGTCGCTCGCGAAAATTCCCGCCGTGCGAGCGCATCTTGCGGCGGCCAGGGACGATGCAGGAGCGAAGGGCCAGCGCCTGGCAGCACTGTGGGAACAGATGGACGAGATGGCAGATGTGCGCGAGATGATTGCGCGCGGGATCGCGGATGATCCGCCGGCGATGCCGAACGAGGCGGGAGTGATTCGCCGCAGCTTCAATGCCGAGCTGGATGAACTGCGCGACATCATGAAGCAGGGACGGCAGATCATTGCCGGGATGGAAGAGCGCGAGCGGAAGCGCACGGGAATCGCGTCGCTCAAAATCCGCTACAACCAGGTTTTCGGTTACTACATTGAAGTGTCGAAGCCGAACCTGCATCTGGCGCCGGCGGATTACGAGCGCAAGCAGACGCTGGTCAACGCAGAGCGCTTCACGTCAAGTGAACTGAAGGAATATGAGCGCAAGGTGCTCGCGGCAGAAGAGCGCGTGCTCGAGATTGAGCAC
>JBGPZR010000034.1:0-10967 GCA_041493845.1 Terriglobia bacterium
GTTGTCAAGGCACCGACGAAAAGAGTAGCGATGCAGTCTATGAGAAACGGGGGAACAGCGAACAGAGGGAGGAAGGCGGCACCAACAGCAACAAGCCGAAAAGCAGATTCCTTCCCGCACAATCATCCGGGACGCAAACGCCGCGCGTCGGTCGGAGAGCGGCCTCTGTCGGAATGACAACCGTAAACAAAACCAAAAACAAAAAAGAAAAGAGCCAGCAGGATGCCAGCGGTACGAAAGGCGAACAAAGCCAAAAGCAGATCCCTTCCCGCAACGTCATCCGGGACGCAAACACCGCGCGTCGGCCAAAAAGCGGCCTCTGTCGGGATGACGGGCGGTCCTCTCGACCCCAGGGGTTAAAACCCCCGAATGCTGGGCACTTTTCGGCACGGCTGCCCTTCGTACCTCAGGGTGAAAAGCCGTGCCCTGACGAGAATCATTTATGAGGTGGCTTGGCTGTGTTGACATCGTCGTCAACGCGTCGGATGGCTGGCGATGGTCACACCGAAAAGCCTCACGTCAGTCCCGACAAAGGCAGTCGGGACGGGACACATTCGCTGCGCTCAGTGCAGGCGTGAGCTACAGAGCCGCGGGGAAGAAGTGCCAGGAAACGGGATGAGAAGGCAGGATGTCAACAGAGCCAGATGGCTTTTGGAAGCTAGGCGACACGCTCGAAGATGCCGGCTGCGCCCATGCCTCCGCCGACGCACATGGTCACGAGGCCGTAGCGCGCGTTGCGGCGTTCGAGCTCACGCAGAATCGTAGCGGTAAGTTTTGCGCCTGTGCAGCCGAGGGGATGGCCGAGCGCGATCGCGCCACCATTGACATTCACGCGAGCGGGATCGAGGCCTGCAAGTTTTATCACACTGAGTGCTTGCGCGGCGAATGCTTCGTTGAGCTCGATCACATCAATCTGGTCGAGCTTGAGTCCGGCAATCTTGAGGGCCTTGGGAATCGCAAATACGGGGCCAACACCCATTTCCTCGGGCGGGCAGCCCGCGGTGGCAAAGGCGAGAAAGCGACCGAGGGGCTTGAGGCCCAGCGCGCGAGCGCGTTCTGCGCTCATGACCACGGACGCGGCCGCGCCATCGCTCATCTGCGAGCTGTTCCCTGCCGTGACCACGCCGCGAACGTGAAACGCGGGCTTGAGTTTCGCAAGCACTTCGAGCGAAGTATCCGAGCGCGGTCCTTCATCGGTGGAGAACGTCACCTTCGTGGTCTTGGGTTTTCCCCCGTTCGAGGAGCCATTGGCGCCATTTTCGAAAACTGTGTAGCTGACTTCTACCGGCACGATTTCGTCTTTAAATTTTCCGGCGGCGATTGCGGCCAGCGCTTTCTGGTGGCTGGCAAGCGAAAATTCGTCAGCTTGCTCGCGGGTGATGCCATATTTTTTGGCCAGATTTTCCGCGGTCAGACCCATGCCGAGATAGGCGTCCGGGTAGTTCTCGATCAGCCAAGGATTCGGCGCGACTTTGTTGCCGCCCATGGGAACCATGCTCATGGACTCGGTGCCGCCGGCGACCGCGACGTCGCCCTGTCCGGACATGATGCGCTCGGCAGCCAGGGCGATGGCTTGCAAGCCCGAAGAGCAGAAGCGATTGATGGTCATCGCGGAGGCTTCCACGGGTAGCCCGGCGCGGAGCGAGGCGATGCGCGCGACGTTCATTCCCTGCTCAGCTTCGGGCATGGCGCAGCCGAGGATGACGTCTTCGATTTCTTTGGGGTCGAGGCCTTTGGCGCGCGCGACCGCTTCTTTGATCACGGCAGCAGCGAGGTCGTCGGGGCGCGTCGCACGGAGCGTGCCCTTGGAGGCTTTCCCGACGGCTGTCCGCACCGAGCTAACGATTACGGCTTCTCGCATGGCTCACCTCGAATGATCTTGCCGACTTGCCCGCACTACAATCCTACCATTGGATGCCGGAGAGGGTAAAAAAGCAACAGCGCTGGTGCGGCACGCGCCGTGTGAAGTTAGCGAGCAATTTGTGGCCCTGAAGCGCGGCTAGCGGCGGAACTTGATGGTGACTTGCATCTCTACGGCGACGGGCTGGCCATTCAGCCTCGAGGGCTCGTATTTCCAGCGGCGAAGAGCGTCGAGGGCTGCTTGGCGGAGAAGCGGCGGACCGGAAGCAACGCGCATGCCGACGACGTTGCCATTCTTGTCGATGGTGGTGTTCACAACCACATCGCCTTCTACGCCGGATTGCCTTGCCCCTATGGGATAAACTGGCAGCGCGGAAGCAATGAGTCGCGGCTCTTTCACGTCGCCACCAATTTTGACCGGCCCTTCCGGCTGGACCGTGGGAGGGGGTAGCGCCGGAACGCGGGGCGAAGAGGAAATTCCAGAGAGTGCAGCGCTGCTGCCGTCGGATTCGGCGGGCGCATCGAGAACAGGCGCTGCGTCTGCGCCA
This sequence comes from Terriglobia bacterium, assembly GCA_041493845.1. Classification (GTDB taxonomy): domain Bacteria; phylum Acidobacteriota; class Terriglobia; order Acidiferrales; family UBA7541; genus Palsa-295. The sequence goes on from JBGPZR010000034.1 coordinate 2,409, forward strand.
CCTGCGTCTGCGCGCTGCGCCGACGTTGGATGCGAATTCAGCGACTGCGACATCATGTCCGGCGTAACTTTCGGCGCGACCGGCTTGGCGATTGCAATGGGCAGCGGCGGTGCGCCAGCAACTGGCTTGCCTGTGCTGGCAGGATTCGGAATCACGGCCGGTGTCGCTCCATTCGCGGTGGTCAACAGAGGCGCAGGACTAGGGGGCACGCTCGACGGTTGCGCGGTAGAGTTCGCGACCGGCGGCTGCACGGAATATGAGGAGTCAGTTGGTGGCACTGTGTGGGCGGGCTGCTGCGCCGGGGCAGGAGGATTCGCGTTTGTGGCGCGGCTGTTGGTCGAGCGATTTCGGAAGAAGAGCCCGCCTCCAAGAACGGTAATGAGCACGGCTGCGCCGGCCGCAATCAGCATCCAATTCACGCGAGGCTGAGCGCCTTGTGCCGCGGACGCACCGAAGCCGGAATCGAGCCGCGCGCCGAAATCATTGGGCGAAGAGGAGTGTGGCGCGTTGAGTGTATTGCCGCCGGCAAGACTACCGAATATGTTCCGCGAGCTTTCGGATGCGGGCGCAGCAGCAAGCGCAGGTACCTCTTCTTCCGCAGCAGGGGTATCGGGGGCATGTGCTGCAATTGACGGCGCTGCTTCATCATCACCTTGCAATTCGGACATCGAAAGCGTTGCGGGAGGCGCGACCGGAGGTGCGGACGGGAATTCGATCGGCGCGGGGCTCTTCGGAGGCGCCGGAATAAATGCTTCGTGTTTGCTCTCAACTTGAGTGGTTGCGGAAGCGGCCGGCTGCACCTCTTCCTGCGAGCCGATGGATATGAAGGATGCCTCCGGCTTCGCTGCGGGAACAAACCGTTGAACCGGGGGCGAAGGCGGCTCATAGGTGGGTTTGCATTCCTTGGAACTTGAATCCGAGTCGAGCGGCTTCGACGGTGCTGCGGCCGGCGGCGGCGCGGGCGCCCAGGAAATGTCAGAGGCCGGCTTCGTTTTCTCGCTCAATTCCGAGCCGGCAGAAACTGCCGGAGCCGCAGGCGCAGTTTTGTTCGTAGCCGCGTCGGCATCCGACGGGAAGTAAACGCCCCAATATCCTGGCTGGCGTTGCGTGAATTCCACTTCGATGTAGGCTGCACGATTCGCATTGGGGCGGACTTTGACGACGCGGCAGATGGCATCCTGCCGCGATTTCAAATTCGTGAGCACGAGCATCTGCCCCACGGTCACGGCCGTGTTCATCCGCAGAACGCCGCCCTGCGGGAAAATGATCATCGTGCTGGTTTGCTCTTCGAAGGGCTCGGTGTGCGGCGTGGTGCCGAGCACAACTTCTTTGACTTTCGATCCGTGCACGCGGACGGCAACCTCGAGCGAAACGGCGTCGGAGCGCATGTGATCCGCGGCGGGTTTGGGTTGAGCGGCGGTGTGTGAGACTGCAGATTCGCCAGCGGAATTTGCAATTTCGAGAGTGTCTTTCGTTAGTGGCGCCATCTTCGTGCCCGGCAATCCGCCGCCCCCAGGGTGAATGATGAACTCTGCAAGATGTTCTGATTTTCGTAGGGGATGACAATTTGCGGCAATAGTACCTTCGTACTGCCAGAGAACATTTGTGCAAGAGCGTTTAAGAGGCCATAAACAGGAGGCGGGGGCGGTTTGTTCCGCCCCCGGTACCACACGGAATTCGAGTGCGAATAGGACTTCGGACCTAGAACTGAAACCGCAGAATCGCGAGGGTCTTTGCAATCGCGCACAGGAATTTTCCAGCGGCAGCTTGTGTGATTTGCTTCGTGCGGCTGTTGGTGAGCGTGATCATCGGGCCTCCTTTATGCGCCTTTCCGGGGAATGAAAACGGGTGCGGATGGAGAAACTTTGTTTACCTTCGAAAAATCCTGCTCGTTGAGAGCGATGCCAACGCGGCCGCGCGAATCTATGTAGAGCAGCGGCTGGCCGACGGGGACATCCATAAATGTTTTGACGTAGGGAATGATGTAAGGCTTCTTGTCAATTTTCAGCGGGACCTTTTCGCCGAGAGCATAGCCGAGCTTTTTGAAATCCTCGCCCTGAATATCCGTGATCAGGCTCCCGAAAGGATCGTCGAGCGCGATAACTTCGGCGGTGATGCCTTTCAGGTCCAAGGTCGCGGTGCGCGGATGCAGCCGCACGAGATCCTTCACTTCCGGGCCGACGAGAGTCCAATCGTCACCGGCGGCGAGGTGGGCAGCGGTGGGCGAAAAAATGTCGCGGCCGTGAAAAGTGGAGGAAATCTTGTCGCCGACCATCCAGGCGGGGTTGGTAATCTCGCGCGCGCTTTCGACGCCATCGCGATCTGCGACCGGAGTGATCAGCCCGTTGTCGGGCAGGACAAAGAGCTGGCCCTTTTTCGATTTCACTACAACGGCCTTGCGGGAAGTCCCCACTCCCGGATCCACCACCACGAGAAAAACGGTGCCGGATCGATAGTAGGGCGTGACGGCTGCGAGAAAACGCGAGCCTTCTTCGATCGAGAATGGCGTCACCTGATGAGTGATGTCCATGATGCGGACGTTCGGGACGATGCCGATGATCACCGCCTTGCAGATGGCCACGGCGTCGTTGGCCGTGCCGAAATCGGTCATGAAAACGATGGTGGGACGCGCTGCCGGTTTCTTTGCCGCTTCTTCATTTTTCGCGCGGCTGCCGCAGCCAGCGGGCAGCCATGCGAATGCGAAGAGAAGGAGAGCGAGTCCCCGTCGAAAGCGTTGCGAATGCATGCTGACCCCCACAGCGAATGCACCATCCCTCAGCGCCGTTTCCGGGATGAGATGCAGCCGCCCCGAAAACGATTCCCCCGAATCAAGAAAGAAGGCAAAAATTTGCAGGGATTATAGCGCGAGGCGTGGTCGGTTGAAACCACAAGGCGCGAAAACAAATCTAGTGCGCGGGCTGAGGGCGCTTGCGGTATTGCTCGTAGAGATCGCGATGACGATTGGCGGTGCTCGTAAGCTGGCCGTTGATGAAGACGTAGCGCACCTGAGTGCGAATTTCGAGCGGATCGCCTGTGGTAACGATGAGGTTGGCGATTTTCCCGGGTTCGAGCGTGCCGAGCCGATCTTCCAGGCCGAGCATCCGGGCAGCATTGACGGTTACGGCCTTCAAAGCTTCGTCGTGGGGCAAGCCGTAGGCGACGGCCGTGCCGGCGTACTGCGAGAGGCGCCGCGAAAAAGCGGTGCCGAAACTGGAAAAAGCAATCGGGATTCCCGCTGCGTTCAATTCAGCGGGCTGGCTCATCGGTTTGTCGTAGGGATTGTCCTCTTGGTCGGGAAGGCGCTCGGTGGGGCCGAGGATCACAGAGATTTTTTTCTCTTTGAGCAAGTCTTTCACTTTCCAGGCTTCCGAGCCGTCGCCGAGGATCATCTTTAAGTTTTGCCTGGCGCAGAATTCCACGGCATTGCGAATGTCGCGTGCTTCAGCGGCGATAACCAGGGCCGGTAACTTGCCCTCGACGACCGGGATCATCGCTTCGAGTTTCAGGTCGCGCTCGTAGAGATCTGGGGAGCCCTTCTGTTTCACTTGCGCATAATGGCGCGCGCGGTCTATCCAATCGCTGAGATCGTTGACGGACTTGTCGTATTCCTTCTTCGCGTCAGCGTAAGGTTTTTCCTTGAAGCTGAAGGACGCAAAATCAAATGAGCGCGTCTGAATCGAAGGCCAATTGATCACCATGGCGACCGAGCGCTGAATTTGCATTTCCTCCATGGTCCAGCCGGAGAGATTGAATGCTGTCGCCTGGCCCGAAATGACGCCTCCACCGGTCAATTCGAAACCGGGTGCGCCGGGAGCGGCGACCACATGGGTGATGCCGCTCGCTCGCGTGACGGCGATGTGCGCGCTTGCAGGATTGACGGCCGTTGCAGCGACAAGCTCAGGATTGAAGTCTCCCAATTCGTTCACATCTACGGTCGCGGAAACCTGCCCGATTTCAGTCATGCCCAACTGGGTGACGGGATCGAAAAGGCCGGGATAAACTTCGAGGCCCGTCGCGTCAATCACCTGTGCGTCCGCAGGAATTTCTATGTGGGCGCCAACCGCTGAAATTTTCCCATCGCGGATGATCACCGTGCCGCCTTCAATCGGCGGCCCGGCAAGCGTGTAAACCTTTGCACCCTGGATGGCATAAACGCCGGTAGCGGGCTGGGCCATCGCAGTTACCGCAAGGATGGAAGCTAGGAGGAGCGAAGTAAGCCACCTTGGCAAATTCATTGCGCGCGCGCGGATCGAAGAGTTTGTGCGGGGCATCGTCCTGCTCATTGCCCACCTCCCGAAACAACGTGACTGCTCTCGCCCGGCTTGGGAGGTTTCTTCTTCTGGTCCGGTTTTTTTTCGGGCTTTTTTTCGGGCTTCTCCTCGTGCTTCTTTTCTTCCGCGGCCGCTTTTTTCTCTTTTTCGAGGAGCGTTTGTTTTTCCTTTTCGAGCAAGAGGCGGGCGGCCAGGTCGCGCTCGCGATCGAAATAAACCTGCCCGTCGATCAGCGTCTTTTGAACCACGGCATACACGCTCAGAGGATCGTGATTGTAGATGGCGAGGTCGGCATCCTTGCCCACGTCAATCGAGCCGACGCGATTGTCGATGCCGAGCTGAATGGCGGGATTAAGCGTGATGAGCTTCAGAGCATCGTTCGATGAGAGCTCACCGTACTTCATGGTCTTGGCCGCTTCCTGATTCAGGTGGCGCGCTTCTTCGGCGCTGTCGGAATTGATGGAGACCAGCACGCCGCGCTCCCGCATCAAAGCCGCGTTGTACGGGATGGCGTCGTAGGCTTCCATTTTGTAAGCCCACCAATCGGAAAATGTGGAGCCGCCTGCGCCCGCGGCTGCGATTTCATCTGCGACCTTGTATCCCTCGAGGACATGCTGAAAAGTGCGCACCTTAAATCCGAATTCCTTTGCGACGCGCAGGAGCATCAGGATTTCATCGGCGCGGTAGCAATGCGAATGCACGTAGCGTTTTCCTTCGAGGACTTCGACGAGCGGCTCGAGCCTTAAATCGTGGCGTGGCGGGAGCAAATTCTGCTCGCCGGCTGATTTGCGCTGATTGTAGTTGTCCCATTGTTTCTTGTACTCGCGCGCTTCCGTGAAGGCCTGGCGGATGACTTCTTCAACACCCAGCCGCGTGGCCGGGTAGCGCGCCGGTGTTCCCGCCGGGGGGCTGAAATTCGAGTGTTTCGGATTTTCGCCGAGAGCAAATTTGATGCCGGGCAGTGCACCCTCAAACGGAAGCTGGTTGGCCTGCTTCCCCCAGCGCAATTTGATAACGATGGTCTGGCCGCCGATAGGATTCGCACTGCCGTGCAGAATGTTGGCAGTGGTGACGCCGCCGGCAAGGTCGCGGTAGATGTTTATATCAGCCGGATTCAGCACGTCCGCAATGTTCACCATCGAAGACACCGCCGGGCCGCCTTCGTTCACGCTGCCATCCACGGCGATGTGCGAATGGCAATCAATGATGCCGGGGATGACGAATTGTCCGGCAGCATCGATCACGATCGCGCCGTCGGGAGCCTTCACGTCCGTGCCCACCGCTGCGATTTTGCCGTCACGAACCAGGATGGAGCCGTGCTCGATGGTTCCATGCGTGACGGTGAGGATGGTTGCATTCTGGATGAGGACGACGTTGGGAGTCTGCGCTTGCACGGAGATGTGCGCGAACAAGGCAAGGGCGAAAATTACTATCAGGAGCGCGCGTCTCATCGGCCCACCGCCGCGGCCGCTTCCGGAGAATCCCCGTGGCGCTCCGGCTTCTTTTCGCCCGGTTTATCGGGCGGGGCTTCCTCGTGAACTTCAAAGCGGCGGCCGTCCACAAATACCTGCTTCACTTTGGTTTTTTCGTTGAAGATGTCGCCGTCGGTAACAATCACGTTTGCGATTTTCCCCGGCTCGATCGAACCCAGGCGGTCGCCTACTCCGAGGATGTCCGCGGCATCGAGAGTAAAGGCACGCAGGGCCGCGTCTGTGGTGAGGCCGGCGTCCATGGCCTTGCGCAGGTTCTTGAAAATGTCCTTCGGCGCGGCGAGGCCATCGGAGTAAAACGCAAATTTCACGCCGGCTTTTGCGAGCGCACCAGGAGTGGAGGGGGCGAGGTCGCGCAAGCGGAGCTCGCGTAAAGTCTCCTCGCCTTCCGGATCCGCATCTTTTGGCCGCTCCGGCCACTTCAAGCTGACGAGTACGGGAATCTTCTTCAGGGCAAGGATGTCCGTGACGGCGTACGCCTGATGGCCGCCCAGAAGCACGGCGGAAATTCTCCACTCATCCGCAAGCCGCAGCGCACGCAGAATCTGAACGGAGTTGTTTGCGGGGAGAAGGACAATTGCATCGCTGCGCAGGGAGTGATTGATGACGCGCTCGGTGCGGTCGTAGGGCAGGCGCTCAAATTTGGTGACGTTCGCATCGTACACAGGCTGCGCCTGCGCGAACCAACGCGCGTCGTCGAAAACTTGCCGCACGTAGGCGATCGCCCCCATCAGCGAGCCAGGAAAGCTGAAGAAACCGCCGATGGGCTTGAGAGAAACTTGAAGAGCTGCGGCGGGCTTCACCACGAAATCGCCGGCGCGCTCGCCCGCCAGATTGATGACGCTTCCCTGGCCGGGGAAGATGCCGCCATCGGGCAGCGTAAGAGCTGTGGTGAATCCACCATTGCGCCAAGCGGCGATGCGCTTGTCGTCGATCTTCAGTTCATCGGCGGCCACGCGCCACGGCGTGGCGCCCGGACGATCTTCGGGGCCTGAGGCGATTTCTGCTGGCACCGTACTCTTCCGTCCATGGCCTGCGCCGGCGCTGTCTTCGGGTTTAGGCAGACCAAAGTCTGTCCCAGCGTCAATCAGGCCGGGATAAACCGTGAGGCCTTTGCCATCGATCACCCAGGCTTCGGGAGGGATGGTGACATTGGCGCCGACTGCCTGGATCAGTCCTTTGGCGATGACGACGGTTCCGCTATCGATCACAGGACCAGAGACGGGCATGATGCGCGCGTTGGTGATGGCGAAGTAGCGAGGTTCGCCACCTTCGCCGCGGGCCGCGTGCGCCCAGACGAGGGTCGCTGCGATGCAGGCCGCCACCAAAACCAGCGATGCGCGCGCGCGGCTCGATAGAAGTCTCATTTCTCTCCCCTGTGCGGTTTCCTGTTTGTAACGAGATGCGATGGGATTGCTGAAAGCGCTCGATGCTATCGGCAGCCAGCAACAAAATCAAGGCCATGATTCCGGCGTGCGAATGAGACTGGCCTGGTGACGTCAAGAACGGAACAAAAGCGGGCCGGGACGTGAGCGCGAAAGGATCGCACGGCGGCACAACCCCGGATATTAGACGCACTCCTAGTTTCCAGGTTAGCGGGCTGGAGATTTGAAATTGGAACAAGAAAAAAACTTCAGGGGCCCCTGACCGGGCCCCTGAAGAAAACGATATGGTGCGGGAATGATGGTTAGAACTGCCGGGACATAACGCCCAGCATGACTCGCTGACTGTCGATTTCAACGAGCAGATAGGTTTGGTTGTCCACCACGTAATAGGCAAGAGCGAACGAAGTGGTGGACGGCGCCGCTGTTTGCAGCGTGATGGTTCCGCGGCCGAGAGCGCCGGGAGCGGTGAGGGTGCTGCCGGAGAGCGGCAGGTTGGGGAAAAGTGATCCGGTAACGTTCGCGTCGAGGTATCCGGTGAACGTTATGGCGCCGGAGGAAGCGATCGAACCGTTGACGTCTTCTTCGCCCTTGCCGACCGCGCCTGTGAGATTGAGTGCGTAATTGCCCTGCGGGGCGGCGGTGGAAGATTGAAGATACGCGACGCCGGTGGCCACCACGACGTTGGTATCCAGTTCAATCATTTCGGCCGAGCCGTTTGAATTGAGGTACACACCATAGGTGAAAGTTGCCTTGCCGTTCGAGATGTTGAGCAAGATGCGATTTGAATTCACCGGCGTGATGGTGTAGGTGGAGCCCGATGACGCGATAGTCTGTGCCAGGACTTGACCGGCCACGTTCAGATCCTGAACGCCGCTGGTAATGCCGCCTGTCCCATTGGAAACAAAAATTCCGCCGGCAGCGTAGGCGCCCTTGCTCACCGAGCCACCAAGCGTGAAGCCGTTGTGACCATTGAGTGAAGCGAGCGAGATGGAGCTGGGAGCGCTGAAGGCATCCCCGGCGAGGACCGGAAACGGGTCGGTCTCGACGAGTTTGAGATGGGTGTGGTCCACAATGTAGAAGGCGAATTGGAGCGTGCCCTTGGGGGTGCTGGTGAACTGAAGCAAGCCGCGCCCTGCGTTATTGTCGAAGGTAACGATCTGGCCGTGCAGCGAAGTGTCGGCCTGCGTGACTGTTCCCCCGTTATTCACGTCCTGAATCGCGTTGTTGATGGGGAAATTGCCGTTGCCATCGGCGAAGAAATTTCCGGCGATGGCCTCCGGGAAGCCGCCCGAATTAATGCCTGAGACCGCGAAGGAGTAGAAATTGGAGATGGCGCTCACGGAGATCTCTGCCTTGTTTTGGAGATCGAGCGTGCCGCTGCCGGTGGCAACTGTGTCGAAGCGGACGAGCAGA
>JBGPZR010000119.1:0-6538 GCA_041493845.1 Terriglobia bacterium
GAAGCTGCGGGCGACGGACCTGAACCAGGGCGTCGTGTACGGAACCGTGACGGATGAAGTGGTGCTGGACGAAGCCCTCGTCAACCGTTTCGATTACGACGAGATATTTGGAACGGTTTTGAATCGCTTTTGCGTGCAGGCTGCCATTGGCTCGCCGCTTACCGTTTACGGCAAGGGCGGACAAACGCGCGGATTTCTGGATATCCGCGACACCGTGAGATGCATCGAGATCGCATGTCTGCACCCGGCGGACCCGGGTGAATGCCGAGTGTTCAACCAGTTCACCGAGCAGTTTTCTGTTCTGGATCTCGCGCGGATGGTCCAGGCCGCGGGGGAGAAAATGGGGCTCGCAGTCGAAATCGATCACTTGCAGAATCCGCGGGTAGAGGCCGAGCAGCACTACTACAACGCGAAACACTCGAAGCTGCTTGATCTCGGGCTGGAACCTCATTTTCTCTCGGATTCGCTATTGGATTCGCTTATGAACATTGCCGTGAAGTATCGCGACCGGATTGATCCCTCCATGATGCTTCCGCAGGTCGACTGGCGGCACCCGGGCGACGATCGCCGCCGGCGCGTGATGAACGCCCCGGAGCGTACCCCACGGGCGGGACTCAAGGGCGCGGAAGTGGTGCCTTGAGAGCGAAGCGAGGCGCTTCGCCCCTGGCGTCTAAATGACAGACTCCCCGGAGATGCAGAACTCCTCTCGTTCATGGAGACGCGCCGGTCCTCGCGTTCGCTGGAATCGGCGCTGCAACGGAACCTAGGCGCAAGAGATTTGTTGCCCCACACATCCGCGATACAGACGCTCAATCCAGAGCCACTTGCATCAACAGGGCGTTCTCGTCCTCATGCGCCAAGAACCACGCTTCTCGCCTTTCTTTTTCTGGCCTGGCTCGTAACTTACACCGGAGGAATGTTCCAACCGGGTTTGCTGGACGACGCTGATTCGGTGCATGCCGAAGCTGCACGCGAAATGGTGCTGCGTCACGATTGGGTGACCCTCTACATCAACGGCGTCCGCTATCTTGAAAAAGCTCCGCTGATGTACTGGACCATCGCATCGAGTTTCAAGGTTTTCGGGGTTCACGATTGGTCGGCGCGGTTGCCTCTAGTACTGGCGGTGGGGGCTTTGATTGCGGGCACCTTCGTTTTCGGCCGCCGGTTTTTCGGTGACAACGGCGGATTCTACGCCGCGCTCGCAATTGCCACGGGCCCGGGGATCTACATCTACACACGATTCCTGATTCCCGACGCTCTGGTGGCGCTCTGGCTCGAGCTGGGCCTGTTCTTCTTCCTCGCCGGTTACGAACAGAAAAACCCGCCGCGGTGGGCCTGCTGGGGTCTGGCAGCGACGGTTGCCCTGAACGTCCTGACCAAAGGGCTCATCGGACTTGTATTCGTTGCGGCCATCATCTTCACGTTCCTATGGATTCTGCCGGACCTGGGTTACCTGAAAAAAATGCGGCTGCTTTCCAGCAGCTTTGTTTTTCTTCTGATCGCGGTTCCTTGGCATGTCCTGGCGGCGATCCGGAATCCCGCGCAGCCTGGCGGCGCGGAAAAAGGGTTCTTGTGGGAATACTTCGTGAACGAGCATTTCCTGCGCTACCTGAACCAGCGCATCCCGCACGACTACGACAAAGTTCCGCTGCTGATCTTCTGGTTTCTCGCGATCGTGTGGCTGATTCCGTGGTCTGTTTTTCTAATACCAGCGCTCCGGCAAATTCCCGTGAGGTTGCAGGTCTTGCGCGAGACGCTCGACCCGCGCGGCCGTGCCAACCTGCTGATGCTGATCTGGGCCGGGGCGATCATCATCTTTTTTAGCTTCTCGACTCGTCAGGAATACTACACGCTCCCGGCACTGCCCGCGCTGGCACTCCTGATTGGTGGCTGGCTCGAGCGAGAGCCCGAGGACAGCCGGGCCAAACGGACCGGAACGCGCATAGCGGCAGCGCTCTTTGTGACCGGCATTATTTGCTTTGTCGTTGCGGAGGCGCTCTTCTTCTGGACAAAACCCATGCCCGCGGGCGTCTCGATTTCCGACGTGCTGATCGATCGTCCGGGCACATACACGCTATCGCTTGGCCACCTCCGCGATCTCACGCTCCAATCGTTCGGCATATTCCGCGCTCCCCTCTGGGAGATCGGCGTGTTTCTGCTCGCCGGGACAGGAGCGAACTGGTGGCTTCGGCGCCGTGGCTCGCCCTACCAGGGGAATCTCGCACTCGGTGCAATGATGCTGGGCGTGTTGTTCTGTGTCCATCAAGGGTACGTGATTTTCTCGCCGGAGCTTTCGTCGAAGCCGCTGGCAATGGCGATCAAGCAGCAGTACGAGCCGGGCGAAATCATTGTGCTGAACGGCGAATACGCTTGGGGCTCGACAGTGAACTTCTATACCGGCGTTCAAGTTCACCTTGTTAACAGCAAACGAAATGATTTGTGGTTTGGCGCGCTCTTCGCGGACGCGCCCAAGATCTTCGAGGATGCGACTTCGTTCACGCGACTATGGAACGGGGATCGGCGCGTCTATCTTTTCACGAAGGAATTCAACAAGCAGGCCGCGCTCTCACAAGTTGATCCCTCAAGCGTGTATCTTGTCGCCCGGCAAGGAAACAAGATGGTGCTGACGAATCGTCCGATCTCCGGCGCCGGCAAGGATTCGGCTGGAACTCCCGCCGGGGGTTCCTCGGCCACTTCCCCCGCGCCCCTCAGTGATCGGCGCTAGCAAGCGATCCGGGATGCCGGCCAAGCGATTGCGGCGTGTAACTGGCGCGCCGGCTAATTCTCGCTGACATTCGAAACCACGGGGACCAATAATCCGTCGCGGATGCAATACTCAGCATCGCGCCATCGAATGCTATTGCGCGAAAAGCTGGCGAGCCAGATCAAAAATGCGGCCGCATCCCAGAGTCCAATCAGCCACATCTTGCGCCACAGGCCATGCTGTTTGAGTCCCCAGACTCCGATCACCCAGGTCATCGCGATTCGAAGCAAGCAATAAGACGCCAGGTAGCTAAGCGCGACGACCGCCGACGGATGGATCGCCACGGCTGCCAGAGACCACGGCAGCCCCTGCGTAAAAAGCAATCCAAAATGTCCCCACGGGCGCATGTGCCGCATCACCACGAGCCACCTCAGCCGCTTGTGAAGGAGCTCGCGCATCGAGTGGAAGTCAACGACGGTCCCGATGCGATAAGGCAGCAGCGCAACTTCGCGGCCCTGCTCGGCAATCAGGCGGCCCACAAGAAGATCGTCCGCGGGGCGGTTCTCGATCGCAGAATAGCCGCCGAACTCGCTGAGGCGAGTTCGAGTGGTCGCAATCGTCGGGCCGAGCGCGAATTTGACTCCATCGAGTTGCCGCGCCACCAGGATGCCGGCGTAGAAATCGGAAAGCATTCCGACCGTCTGGAGCCGGTCAGCGAATGTTTTTTCCTCTACCGGCACGTAGAAGCAAGTTGTCGCCCCGACCTTCGGATCGGCGAGCGGAGCGACTAAGGTGCGAAGATAGTCCGGCCGGACCCTGACATCGCTGTCGCTGATGACGAGAAACTCGTGCCTGGCTTCGGCAACCAGACGGACCAGTTTAGCGACTTTATCGTTGGACGCGCTGACGCTGGAGCCAAAGAGCACACGGATCCGGCGCTCGGGAAAATCGCGCGCGAGTTCTTCGATGACCGGCAGCACGGGATCGTCGTGATCGCCAACGCAGAAGAGGATTTCGTAGTCCGGATAGTCCTGCCGGCAGAGGGTTGCGAAATTCTCGTACGGGTCCGGATCAAGTCCCCGGATGGGCTTGAGGACGCTCACCGGAGGCGTGAACCCGGAGTCTGCCGCGCGGTACTGTGGCGTGAATGCGAAGAATCGCCACGCGCTGTAAAGGGCGATCAGGTAGTAGACAAGCGGACAAAGCGCAACAACTAATAGGAGGTAGCCGCCGACAGTCAGAAGCATCGCGCCTCGCTTGCGGAGCCACCTGGCAGCGACCCCCAGCGCCACGGCCGAGAGGGCTTAAACGAGCTTGCGGTTCCATCCCCGGTGGCCGATGGGATTGCTCGGCTCTGATTGTAGGAAGCAGCGGACAAAAGTGTCCATTGAAATTGTGGGGGAATGTGCCTGCTCAAAAATCGAAACGATAGCCCAGGATCATTTTCGCGATCAGGTGGTCGGTGGAACGCGTCACTCCCACCCCCAGACCGAAATTGATCTCCCATTGCGGCGCGATGTTCAAATCCACGGCCGGAAAAATCTGGTGCTGCTGCTGCGCCACGGGATCGACCCCCGTAACTGGCCCGACCGAGCCGTAGTATTCCACTCCCCCCGCAATTTTCGGCGTGAAGTCGTAGCTGAACTTGAAATTCGGCGAGAAGACCACGCCCTGGCGGACTCCCGGGCCGTGCCAGGACCGGTCGAGCGTGGGATTGAGCGACCAGTACCACTTGCCCACTTTCTGGTCGATGATCGGGCGAATCTCCCACGTCCAGGTGTCCTCGGAAAATTGCCGCCGCTGGTAGCCGATTTCGTTCGAGAGGCTGACGCCCACCGGCCAATGCCATTTCTCCGGGACGCGAAAGCGCGGCCGAATGTGGTCGCCCACCCACTGCCAGCCCTGCCCGGAGCGCATCGAAGTGAAGATATAGAAGCCCGTCTCGAACCAGTCGGTGAAGCCGTGGGTGATCTCGATGGTTTCGTGCCCGGCGTGGTTCGTCGGATACAATCCGTTGATGATCTGCTTCGAGCCGGCGATGGTGAAATTGCTGTGGAGCTCGACCATGGTGTGCCCCGGCTCTACCGTGTCGTACGAATACACCTGGATTTCGTAATTGTCCTGGGCGGCCGCGCGAGGCGCAGCAGGAATGAAAGCCGCAAATGCCGCAAACAAAATGAAGCCGAGCTGCCGTCTCACTTCGATGGCTCTCCCCGAGCCTGCCAGCGGCTCGAATTATCGCACTCGCTTGAGATGTTTCAAACCTCGTTCCCGCCGCTTCAGGCATGAGGGTGGGCCTTGTCGTACACGGCCATCAATTGCTGAATACTTGCCTGCGTGTAACGCTGCGTCGTCGTAAGCGAGACGTGGCCGAGAAGCTCCTGAATCGCCCGAAGGTCCGCGCCATCGGCAAGCAGGTGGGTAGCAAACGCGTGCCGCAGCGAGTGCGGATGAAGATCCCAGTTCACGTTTCCGAGCCGCGCATATTTCTTTACGATGGTCCGCACCGACCGGGCGGTCAACCGCCCGCCGCGGTGATTCAGGAATACCGCTTCGTCGTCGGCCTCCGTCCGCGGATGGGCCAGGAGTTCCTCGCGCACCGGCCAGTAGGCCTCAAACGCAGTTTGCGCCTTCTCGCCGTATGGCACGATGCGCTCTTTGCGCCCTTTTCCCAGAACCCGCAACATTTTTCCTTGCCGGTCTATGTTGCCCAGGGCCAACCCCGTCAGCTCGCTCACGCGCAGCCCGGAGGCGTACAACAATTCGAAGATGGCGCGATCGCGCTTCAAGATCAGCTTTTCGTTTGCCTCGGAGCGAGGCGTGGGTTTGCGTTTGCGCTTGGCGGACGGCAGGCGGCCGCTCGCCAGGTCGTCCAGAAACCCGTTCATCTCCCCCGGAGTAAGCACGCGCGGCAAACGCTTGGGGAGTTTCGGAGTGCTCACCAGCCGCGCCGGATTCTGCTTCGCAAATTTCTCGCGCACGCAGAATTTGAAGAACGTCCGCAGCGCCGCCAGCTTGCGCGCCACCGTGGACTTTTCGAGCTTGCGGTCGTAGAGCCAGCTCACATATTCGCGGATGATGCGGTGGTCCACTTCGCCGAGCGGCATGGTCGCTTCGCCCGGCGGCGTCAGGAAGGTGTGGAACTCCGTGATATCCCGCCGGTATTCGCGAATCGTGTTCGGCGAGGCGTTGCGCTCGTACTGCAGGTAATCCACGAATTTTTTGATCAGCTGCTTCATCGCGGCTCCGCCGGTGTGCCGCAAGTATAGAACATTGCCGCCGCCGCGCGCGCATTCCTGCGCTTTTGGAAGACGAGGAACAGTGTGCATCCTTCAATTTCCCCGTGCTGGCTTGATCTCAATTGACTCTGGTGAGATCCTCGTGGCAACGTGGAAAATGCGGTCGTTTTTTTGGCGCAGCAGCTCAACGGACCCCCGGAAAGAGTTGCGATTAGAATCAGTGCCGATAGTTTGTTTTGAGTGAGTTACGCCGATTTCTATTGTTACTTCATTACCGATTAGAATTTCGCGTTCCCTCCCCCGTAACGCCGAACTTGTGGTGAGCGCAGCCGAACCATGCGCCCACCCTTGTTTGCCCTGAGTGCCGTGGCGAAGGGCGCCCATTTTAGCGGGTCTGAAAACAAATCACGGTAGCATAGAAAATGAGTTTGTGATATTCGCAAAACTACGTAGTACTCATAGGACTTGTCAAACAGAGGATGGGAGTGTAAAGCGCCCATGTCAAAGACAGTTGGTGGGAGCCCTGGCATTCATGCGGGGGAAGGAGCACTACAGCGCTCCGGGAAAATCATCGAGTCTGATGCCCCGCTTTAGC
>JBGPZR010000083.1:0-7664 GCA_041493845.1 Terriglobia bacterium
CGGCGTAGAGGCCGTTGACGGCGCGCTCTACAATTTTGGTATGGCCATGGGGCCGCTCGCGACGGGCGACCTCGCCGGACTTGATGTCGGCTGGCGCATTCGCAAGGAGTATCGCCACCTGGAAAAGCCCGGCCTGCGCCAAGCGTTCGCCGCTGATCGTCTGTGCGAGCTAGGACGCTATGGCCAAAAAACCGGCGCCGGCTGGTACAAGTACGACGAAAATCGCCGTCCGACTCCCGATCCCGAAGTCGCCGAAATGGTCCGAAAATGGGCAGCCGAAGCCGCCATCCCGCAGCGCCGCATCTCGCCCGAAGAAATCGTTGACCGCTGCATCTACGCGCTCGTCAACGAAGGCGCGCGCATTCTCGAAGAAGGCTACGCTCTGCGCGCCGTCGATCTCGACATCATCTATCTCAATGGCTACGGATTTCCGACTTATCGCGGCGGGCCGATGTGGTACGCCGATACCGTGGGCCTGAAAAAAGTTTACGATCGTGTCGCCGAATTCCATCAGCAGCATGGCGAACTCTGGCAACCCGCGCCGCTGCTGAAACAATTCGCCGAGCAGGGCAAATTCTTCGCGGACTTCAACCGGGAACAAAGCGCGACGCCGTAGCCCACAATCACTTTATGAGCCGCGTCCTCCTGGTACGCCACGCGCAAGCCTCCTTTCTCGAGCCGGATTACGACAAGCTCTCCGCCCTCGGTGAAACGCAAGCTCGCGTCCTGGGAAGATATTGGGCGCGGCAGAAAATTGTCTTTGATCGCGCTTGCTCTGGACCATGTGTGCGCCAGAGGGATTCCGCCAGAATCGTCGGCGAAGCGTATCGCGATGCCGGGCTCAGCTTTCCTGAGCCCATCGTCATGCGGGAATTCGATGAGTACCAGGGGGAGGCAGTGCTCGAGCGCGCCCTTCCGCAGCTTGTCGAAACAGACGCCACCATCCGCGAGCTGCATCAACAGTTTCTCAATCAACGCACTCCCGCTGATCGCTCGAAGCCTTTTCAGAAGCTCTTTGAAGCCGTAATCAACAAATGGGTCGGTGGAGCGATTTCGGTGCTTGGCGTAGAGTCCTGGGACGAATTTTGCGCGCGCGTGAACAGCGGCCTTTCCCGCTTTCTCTCTGCAGCCAAGCGCGGCGAACAGTCTGCGATCTTTTGTTCCGGCGGGCCGATTGCTGTGGCCATGCAGCGGGCGCTGAATCTTTCTGCGCAGGACACGTTGCGGGTCGCATGGATGTCGCGAAATTGTTCTTACAGCGAGTTCCTTTATTCCGGCGAACGTTTTACTCTGAGCGCGTTCAATGCATTTCCGCATCTGGACGACGCATCGCTGCTGACATATCGCTGAAGGAGAAAATACACGGCGGACATGCCCGACTTTCGCGACCGCCCGGCCAGCCTGCGGCCCGGAGAAGAGCTCGACCTCGTCCGGCTCGAGCCTTTCTTGCGAACTCATTTCCCGGGTGCGACGGGCCCTCTCGAAGTCGCGCAGTTCCCCAGCGGCCATTCCAATCTGACCTATTTGCTGTGCGTCGGTGATCGCGAAATGGTTTTGCGCCGCCCGCCCTTCGGAACCAAAGTAAAAAGCGCCCACGATATGAGCCGCGAGTACCGCGTGCTCGCAAAACTCCACGCCGTTTATCCCGCCGCTCCCGAAGTTCTGCTGTACTCCGACGACATCACAATCCTCGGTAGTCCCTTTTACGTGATGAAGCCCATCCACGGCACCATCTTGCGCCGGTCTCTACCACCTGGTCTGAATTTCACGGCGGACATCGCCCGGCGGCTAAGCGAGTCGTTCGTGGACAACCTTGCACGTTTGCATGCCCTGGACTATTCCGCAATCGGCCTCGCTGATCTCGGCAAGCCGCAGGGATACCTCGAGCGACAGGTTCGGGGCTGGATCGAGCGCTACCATGGTTCAAAGACGCACGAGTTGCCCGAGGTCGAGCAGATTTCCGCTTGGCTGGTAAACAATCTTCCGCCTGCCGGCGAAGCCGCGCTGATTCACAATGACTACAAGTTCGACAACGTAGTGCTCGATCCAACCGGCATCACGAAAATTGTCGGCGTTCTCGATTGGGAGATGTGCACCATCGGCGATCCTCTCAGCGATCTGGGCACAGCCCTAGCGTATTGGGTCGGCCCTGAGGACGCGGAAGAGCTCCAGAAGATCCGTTGGGGGCCGACGAACTGCCCCGGCAGCCTCACGCGCGCTCAACTCGTCGAGCGTTATGCCCGCGCGACCGGCCGCGACGTTTCCAACATGCTCTACTACGTCGCATTCGCCCGATTCAAGGTCGCGGTGATCGTGCAGCAGATTTATTATCGCTACCACCACGGCCTCACCAAGGATCCTCGCTTCGCCGCACTCCTGGAAGTAGCCAAGATCCTCTTGCGCGCCTCTTTGCGCTCCGCCGAAAGCGGAGCAATCTAGGCGCGAAATCCATAGAACGCAATCGAATTGCCTGTCATCCCGAGCGGAGCCCCGCGCGATTACTCTTTCCCGCCGCCGTTCGGCGGGCGCGGGGGGGAGTCGAGGGATCTCTCTTCTTGCCTTTTTTACCGGTGAACTTCGCGAAGGTGTCCTGAAGAGTTCTACGAATAGTAGCGGACGAGCCATTCAGCCGCGCAGCAGGGCTTTTCCGCGCCCTCGCACTCGACAGTGATGGAAAATACAGCTTCCTGGCAATCGGGGAGTTCTTTCAGGGATTGCAGTGAAACGCGGGCACGTATCCGGGAGCCGGCGCGAACCGCAGCAGGAAAGCGCACTCGATTCAGCCCGTAGTTGATCCCCATGCGCACGCCGCCGCGGATCTCAATGGCCTGCTTCAAGAAGTAGCTGAGCAGCGAAAGTGTCAAAAAACCGTGCGCAATCGTCGTGCCGTAAGGCGATTCCTTTTGCGCGCGTTCGCGGTCCACGTGAATCCACTGGCGGTCTTCGGTGGCCTCCGCAAATTGCTGGATGCGCTCTTGCGTCAGCGTGAACCAATCCGTCACGCCAATCTCGCGCCCTACGAAGCTTTTCAGCGACTGTAGATTTTCAACCGTCAATGGCGCCATGAAGGCTTCCTGATGGAACTTCTCCAGACGTCCGCATTCGCCGCGGCTCGTCCCGCCGCGCTCACAGCAAATTACTCGAGCAAGTCAGGCTCTTCGCGAATGATGCGAGCTAGCATGGGCTGGAACTGGAACCACCCGGCGAGGTGTGATCCCACTTGTTCTCTGGTTGCGACCGCGCTCGCGTGATCGATCTTCACTGGCTTGCCCGCGGCTTCGGCCAGAAGCTGCGCCTGGCAGCTCCGGTCCATGGTGATGAACCACCACGCCGCCTCCTCCACCGTGTGCCCCACGGTCAGAAGTCCATGGTTGCGCAGTATCGCAGCTTTGTAATTCCCCAGAGCCTGGGCGATGCGCTCTCCTTCGGATGTCTCATACACGACGCCGGTGAATTCTGCGAATAGTCCATGGTCCTCATAGAACGCACAAGCATCCTGCGTGATGGGATCGAGCAGCCGCCCGAGCGACGCCCAGGCTTTCCCGTACATCGAGTGCGCATGTGCGGCGGCCATCACGTCGGGGCGCGCTGCGTGCACCCGCGAGTGGATCGCAAAAGCCGCCCCATTCACCGGATACTTGCCTTCGACAACCTCGCCTTGATGGTTCACCAGGATGAGGTCCGACGCGCGGATCTGCCCGAAGTGCATCCCGAATGGATTTACCCAGAAATGATCCTGCCGTTCGGGATCGCGGGCGGTGATGTGGCCTGCCACTCCCTCATCAAACCCGAAGCGTGAAAAAAGCCGGAAGGCTGCAGCCAGACGCTGCTTGCGATGCTTCCGCTCCTCTTCGGGAGTCGCAAATGTCGGCGGTCGCGGGATGTTCAAAGCGTTTGTGGGTGCTCCAGCCACATGCCCCCCTTTCGATCGAATGCTCGCGGCTAATGTCCTGCGGCTTGCGGCGGTGATTTCCTCGATTTCCCAAGCTCTTGCTTGGCGATTGACTCCATGTGGACTTCATCCGGCCCGTCCGCCAATCGCAGCGTCCGTACATTCGCCCAGGCAGCGGCCAGAAACGTGTCCTGTGAAACGCCGGCGCCCCCGTGCGCTTGAATGGCTCGATCCAGCACTCGCAGCGTCACGTTGGGCGCCACCACCTTGATCATCGCGATTTCCGCGCGCGCCGCTTTATTCCCCACAGTATCCATCATGTGCGCTGCTTTCAGCGTCAGCAGACGCGCCTGCTCGATCTCCATGCGCGAGGTTGCAATGTCGGCGCGGATGGTGCCCTGCTCCGCGAGCGGCTTGCCGAAAGCTACACGCGCTTGCACGCGCCGGCACATTGTTTCCAGCGCTCGCTCGGCCACGCCGATGCAGCGCATGCAGTGGTGAATGCGCCCCGGTCCCAGCCGCCCCTGCGCGATTTCAAATCCGCGCCCTTCGCCCAGCAGCATGTTCGTTACCGGAACGCGCACATTTTCGAATGTCACTTCGGCGTGGCCGTGCGGCGCGTGATCGTAGCCGTACACCGTGAGCTGCCGGATCACCTTCACGCCTGGCGTGTCCATCGGCACCAGCACCATGGACTGCTGTTTGTGCGCCGCCGCTGAAGGATCCGTCTTGCCCATGAAGATCGCGATTTTGCAGCGCGGATCACCCCCTCCCGAGGCCCACCACTTCCGCCCGTTGATTACATATTCGTTGCCGTCCCGCGCGATGCACGATTCGATGTTCGTCGCGTCGGAGGAAGCAACGGCGGGCTCGGTCATCGCAAAGCACGATCGAATCTCGCCCGCGAGCAACGGCTTCAGCCAGCGCGCTTTTTGTTCCGGCGTGCCATACCGAGCGAGCATTTCCATGTTGCCGGTGTCCGGCGCCGAGCAATTGAACACCTCGGGCGCGATGTGGCTGCGTCCCATTATTTCGCAAAGCGGCGCGTACTCCAGGTTCGTCAACCCTGCGCCGTGCTCGTCGTTCGGCAGGAAAAGATTCCATAGTCCGGCCGCGCGGGCCTTCGGTTTCAACTCTTCGATCACGCGCGTCGGCGTCCAGCGGTTGCGCTCCACCTCGTCGTGGAAGCGCCGCTCGTTCGGATAGATGTGCTCGTCCATGAAGGCCTGCAGCCGCTGCTGCAGTTCCTTCACTTTGTCGCTGAATTCGAAATTCACTTGGGTCTCTTATTTGCCGGTGAAAACCGGAGGCCGCTTCTCCAGAAAATGCGCAACGCCTTCTTTGAAATCTTCGCTCTGCAGACTCTGCAGCATCTCGCGCTCGGAAGTTTCAATCGCTTCCGCGAGCGACTGAAACATCGCGCCGTACACCTGCCGCTTGATCACGCGCATGGACCGCGGGCTGGCGTTCAACGCCAGATCGCGCGCATATTCCTGCACCTTAGCCGAAAAAACATCCTGAGGAAACACCTGGGTCACGAGGCCCATGCGCAGCGCTTCCTGTGCATCAATCATCCGCGCGGAATACAACAGATCGAGCGCGTTTGGAATTCCCACAATCCGCGGCAGCATCCAGGCCATTCCATATTCGGCAATCAGCCCCCGCCGCGCGAAAGCCGTCCCGAATCGCGCTGCATCCGACGCGAATCGCAGGTCGCAGTACAGCGTGATCACCAGTCCCAGTCCCACCACCGGCCCGTTAATTGCGGCAATCACGGGCTTCTCTACGGCGGGAAAGTAGGAGTACTTCTTCTGAAAATCCGGCCGCACGCCTTTGCGCTTGCTGCCGGCGAGCGCTTGTGCACGGCTTTTCTTGTCGAGACCACGCTCAGCCACGGTGCTCAACAGCGAAATGTCAGCGCCCGCGCAAAACCCCCGCCCCGCGCCCGTCAGCACGATCACGCGTACGCCGTTGTCGCGTTCAGCTTCTTCCATTGCCGCGCGTACTTCGCGGTCCATCGTTGCGGTCCAGGCATTCAGCTTGTCAGGCCGGTTCAACGTGATCGTGGCGACGCGATCAGCAACGTTGTAGAGGGTCTCCTGGTTTGCCATGGTGCGCGCGATTATATACAATGCCGCGCGCGTTAGTCACTCTCATGTAAGAGTGGCTCTCACCTCGAGGTTCTGTTGGCCTTCACACAAAATCAGGGCGCAAGAATTTATTGGGACCAGCAGGGGGAAGGCCCGCCTCTGCTCCTGATCATGGGCCTCGGATGGACCTCCCAGATGTGGCACCGCTCGCGGCCCGTCCTGGCCGCTCAATTCCGCACCATCGCTCTCGACAATCGCGGCGTTGGGAGGAGCGACGTTCCTCCCGGCCCTTATCCGATTGCGTTGATGGCCTCCGACGCCGCAGCCGTCCTCGATGCCGCCGGCGTCGAGAGAGCGCACATTTGCGGCATGTCCATGGGCGGGATGATCGCGCAGGAATTTGCGCTGCAATATCCGCAGCGAGTGCGCTCGCTGATTCTCGGCTGCACCGCCCCCGGCGGTCCGCACGCCGTACAGGCCGAGCGCGAAGTTATTCAGCTTCTTCTCGCGCCCCGCACGTCCCCCGAGGAGATGGCCAGAGCAATCAATCCGTATATATATGATGCCGGGACATCAGACGAGCGAAAGGAAGAGGATCTTGCCGTGCGCAGGCCGTGGTTTCCCACTCCCGAAGGCTACCTCGCGCAATTGCAGGGCATCATGGCCTGGGAGGCTTACAGCCGCCTGCCGCAGATCGCCGCGCCTACGCTTGTGATCCACGGCGAGTCGGACCGCCTGGTGCCGCCGGAAAATGGCAGGCGGATCGCCGCGCGCATTCCAAATGCAACGCTGGTGATGATTCCGCACGCCAGCCACATTTTTCCAACCGATCAGAAAGAAGCCGCTCATCGCACGATTTTGGATTTCCTCGCCGCCCACGCAAACGATCCGCGGCAGTCACACGGCGGCTCGATTCGGACCGCCTCTCAGAAAATTTGCTAGAATTTACGTGCCCACTTCGAGCAGCCGTGCCACGGAGGTTCACCGATGACTCAGAACTTCGAAAATCACGCCAAGTTTGTTCCTGCTTTTCACTTCTTTATTCTCCCGGTTTTTCTGTTGAATGTGATCTGGTCAATCTATCGCCTCATCCATGCGTTCTCCGTCGAGTCGGCCATTTCGCTTCTGCTGGCGCTGGCTTTCTTCCTCCTCGCTTTTTACGCCCGGATTTTCGCTCTCACGGTTCAGGATCGCCTGATCCGTCTCGAAATGCGCCTGCGCATGCAGCAATTGCTCCCGCAGGAGTTGCGCCCGCGCATCCCCGATTTCACCATTGACCAGTTGGTGGCTCTGCGTTTCGCGAGTGATGCTGAGTTGCCCGGTCTGTGCCGCAAAGTTCTCGACGACAAGCTCACGGATCGGAAAACGATTAAGAAGATGGTCCAGAATTGGCAGCCGGACCTACTCCGCGCTTAGAGCAAGCTCTCTGAAGAATCCGGCGGACGGAACATCCTTAACTTATTGCGCCTTGCTCGGCTCCACCTTCCAGAAATCCACGCCGGCGGCCTGCTGCGGCAGGTCCACGGTCGCGACGGTCTTGAGCGATTCCAGGTCAATCACTTCGAGCGTGTTCGCGTGACCGTGCCAACGCTACTTGTGGGCATATACTCTCCCCAAAATCCTTCCGACGGCTGCAAAAATTCCAGTCCCGCCAGTATCTTGCCTTCCCTGGTCCGCACCAC
>JBGPZR010000449.1:0-2161 GCA_041493845.1 Terriglobia bacterium
AGGTGCCGGAAAGGAGCGCGGTGAGAAACGGAAAGTCCAACCCCATCACCAAGAAAAACATCCAGCTCGCGCCGATGAGTATCAGGCCGACAAGCGCGGTGCCGATCACGTAGCTGCGCAGCACCAGGCTGATGTCTTGCAGCGTCTGCTTCACGCTGGTGCGTTCCGTGGCAGGAAATAACTGCATGGTGGCATGCCAGACCTGCCGCTTTGCCGCAAGCATGAAGAAAACCAGGAAAGGGACAAATGTCGCCGCGAGGAGGAACGCGTACAGCGAGTTCAACCTGGCGAAGAGCGCGTTGCGGACGGGATGCGATTCCGCGACCTCGATAATGCGCTGGCCCGTGCGGTCTCCCGGCTCAATTTCTGAAACGTGCGCCTCGAACGACTCTAATTTCTTGGATACGGCGTTTGCCGCCGCCCGGAGCGGCGCGCGATAGCTGGGCCAATCGCGGCCGAACTGGTCCACGCGCTCGACCAGCGTCCATACAATGATCATCAGCACCGCGAGCGAGCACAGAACCACCAGCAGCGAACCCAGCGCGCGCGGCACGTGCCAGCTTTCCATCCAGGTGACCAGCGGATCCAGGAAATAAGCCAGCAGGACGGAGACGATCAGCGTCACAAGCACGCTCGAGGCCCAGTAGAGGAATGCAATCACAATTCCGGACGCGATGATTCGCGCGCTCACTGAACTCGTAGTTACAATCTTGGTTTCTTCGACAGGCATCGCCGTACGATAACATAGCCGCTGCCCCGCTGGTACGTCTGTGCCCGCGCTGACAATGCCTCGTGCCCGGTGTGAGGGTGACAATTTGGTGCGTGCCCTGTCGGCTACCGGGGACCGCGAGCGAGCGCCGATGATAGAATCACGTGCTTCCATCTCAGGCGGGCGGCAATTCAATCACATGGCGAAACAACTCTTCGGCACCGACGGCATTCGCGGCATTCCCGGCGAATACCCGCTGGACGACGCTACGCTCGACCGCACCGGCCAGGCGCTGGGCGAGTACCTGCGTTCCCGGGGCGGCGCGCCTGGGGATCGTCCGCGAGTGCTGATCGGGCGCGATACGCGCGAATCCGGGCCGCACATCGCTGGGCGCATCGCGGGCGGTCTGGGAGCGGCCGGCGCGCAACCTGTTTCCGCCGGCGTGCTGACCACGCCGGGAGTCGCGTGGCTTGTGAATCGCGAAGGCTTTGCCGCCGGCGTCGTGATTTCCGCTTCGCATAATCCATATCACGACAATGGCGTGAAATTGATTTCTTCTTCGGGGATGAAATTTCCGGACGCAGTCGAAGCCCAACTCGAGAAGTCCATTCTCTCCGCGAGCGGCCCGGCAGCTCCGAGCACGATGCATCTGAATGGCGATGAAAAGCTGCACGAAGATTATCTGGGGGGATTGCGCGAAGCCGCTATTGCGGGCGCGAAATTCGCGGGGATGAAAATCGTGCTCGATTGCGCCAACGGCGCGGCAAGCAAACTTGCGCCGCGGCTGTTCCGTTCGCTCGGCGTGGATGTGGTGGCGATAAACGACGCGCCCGACGGGCGAAACATCAATGCCGGGTGCGGGTCGCTGCATCCGGAGACGATGCAGAAGCGCGTGGTGGAAACTGGCGCGGCGCTGGGCGTGGCCTTCGATGGCGACGCCGATCGCGCGATTTTCTCGAGCGCGTCCGGAAAGCTGGTGGATGGCGATGGCGTGCTGCTGGTCGCCGGGCGCTATTTGCAGTCGGCGCGCAAGTTGAAAGGGACCGTGCTGGTCGGGACCACCATGGCGAACCTGGGGCTCGAACGCGCGCTCGAAAAATCCGACTTGAAGCTGGTGCGCACGAATGTCGGCGACCGCTACGTGCTCGAAGAAATGCGGCGCATCGGCGCGAATCTGGGCGGCGAACAGTCCGGGCATGTTTTATTTCTGGACGACGCGACAACTGGCGACGGAATGCTGACGGCCGTAAAAATCGCGTCCATCGTTTCGGTCGCCGGGCTGCTCGATGCACTGGTGGCCGATCTGAAAATTTTCCCCCAGAAAATCGTGAATGTGCGCGTGCGGTCGAAGCCCGCGCTTAATTCCCTGCCGGAAGTCTCGCGCGTGCTGGCCGAAGCGGAATCCGCGCTCGGCGATTCCGGCCGCGTGGTGCTGCGCTATTCGGGCACCGA
>JBGPZR010000383.1:0-2812 GCA_041493845.1 Terriglobia bacterium
CGATCGTCTCAAACACCACGCGCGCATCATTTGTCATTTTCAGGTTGATGGGTTCGCGCGAGAGGGGTTTCAGCTCGGGTGGGGCCGCCAAAATCGACTCGTCTGGCTGGGGGTTCGGGTTCAGCGTCTTCGAACCTTGCGCGGCCTGTTGGGCGGCGAGCTGATCCATCGTTCGCCTGACTTCTTGGTCGGCAATAGCGCTGGAGGGGTCGATTGCCTGGCCCTTCTGGAATTCCGCCAGACCAAGTTGCAGGTCGCCTCGCTGCACCGCTTTGCGGCCCTGCTCGACGTGGAATTGGCCGGCCTCAAAACGCATGCGGACCGCGCGAAGCCTGAATTCAGCGTTTGTGGGCTCAGCTCGAAGGGCGCGCTCATAATGCACCAGCGCAGTATCGTAGTCCTGCAGCGACTCAGCCTTTCGGGCGGCCGCGTAATCCTGGTTCCCTTTGGGGCAACCGGCGAGCAACAACGCAGCAAACGCCAAGAGAGACAAATATATTGGGCGGCGCAAAAGAGGCCCTCCGCGGGGGGTGCACGCGATTCCGATTAAGTCTAGCATCCGAACTGTGATGCGGCAAGGATTCCCAGGTGTTGCCGCAGTGGGAGCTTTAGCGCGCATCAGCGGCCGTCCCGGCACGAAAAGCGGGGCCCGACTGCTACGGGCAAAACTCCGGAGAAATCTGCGACTTGCAGGAGGTCGCGTGCGGCGGCTATGATAGCCATGCCGTGAAAAACGCCGCGAAAAAATCGGAGCATGAAGGCGTAAAAATCGTGGCCCAGAACCGCTCTGCCTCCTACAATTACAATCTCCTCGATAAACTCGAGGCCGGCCTGGTGCTTGTAGGCACCGAGGTCAAAACCCTCCGGGAAGGCAAGGCCTCCCTGCGGGAAGCCTATGCGGAGATTCGCGCTGGTGAGGCCTGGCTGGTAAACTGTCACATTCCGGAGTACCTGCCCGGCGGGACGCGGAACCACGACCCCCTCCGGAAGCGGAAGCTGTTGCTGAACCGGCGCGAAATTGACCGGCTCCTGATCCAGACACAGCAGAAGGGCATGACCGTCGTCCCACTGAAGATTTATTTTCGGGACGGCATTGCAAAGTGTGAACTGTCGGTTGCGCGCGGGAAGAAATTTCACGACCGCCGCGAATCCGAACGCCAAAAAGAAGCCAAACGCGAAGCCAGCGAAGCGATCAGCCGCTCGCGCCGGCGATGAAAGCGAAAGGGAGACATGCAGATTCAATTGGAGACCCAGCCGTACTCTTCGATTCAGACCGATGCACTGGTCACCTACGTATTCGATAAAGAAAACAAGATCGAGGGCCTTTTGGCCGACATGGACCAGGCTGCGGGCGGCCACCTGGCTGCACTCGCGGCGGGCGGGGAACTCACGGGGAAATCGCTCGAGATGGTTCTGGTTCATTTCCCGGAAGGGATGGATGCGAAGCGGCTGCTCGTCGTGGGAGCAGGGAAGCCCGAAAAATTTACGATCGCAGACCTGCGCAAGATCGCCGGGTCAGCGCTGCGTTATCTGAAATCACGCGGTGTTAAGAAGTTTGCATTCCTCCCGCGCGAAGGTGAACGCGGGTCCGCTGCGGCCCAGGCCGTGGTCGAAGGGCTCACGGCCGGCGACTTCGAATCGGACAAATACCGCACCGAAAAGAAAAACAATCGCGAGATTCAGTCCGTCTCGCTGGTGGGCTTCGACGCTGGGCCCGGCGGCAATCTGACCGCCGCGATTGATCGCGGCCGCGTGATCGCTGAATCGCAGAATTTCGCCCGCGACCTCATCAACGAGCCTTCCAATCGCCTGACGCCGCGCATCCTGGCCGCGCGCGCCGAAGCCATGGCCAAGGAGATGGGCCTCAGTATTGAAATTCTTGACGAGCGAAAAATCTCCGAACTGAAAATGGGCGCGCTGATCGGCGTCGCCCAGGGCAGCGTCGAGCCGCCGCGCGTGATCGTGGTGCGCTACACGCCTGAAAATCCGCGCCCGGGCGGGCCGGTGCTCGGATTGGTGGGCAAGGCCGTGACATTCGATACCGGTGGCATCTCCATCAAGCCGGCAGACGGTATGGAAAAGATGAAGTACGACATGGGCGGCGGCGCCACCATGCTCGGCGCCATGCGCGCACTGGCGTACCTGAAGCCTTCGGTGCCCGTCATCGCCGTGATTCCTGCCACGGAAAACATGCCGGGGGGGCGCGCGCAAAAACCTGGCGATGTACAGGTGGCCATGTCCGGGAAAACGATCGAGGTGATCAACACCGACGCGGAAGGCCGCCTGATCCTGGCTGACGGTGTCACTTATGCCCGCAAATTGGGCTGCACGCACTTGATTGATGCCGCCACGCTGACCGGCGCAATCCAGGTGGCGCTCGGAAACGTCCATGTCGGTGCGTTCGGGACGCCGAGCGAATACCTGGACCAGTTCCTCGAGAGCGCGAAGGCCGCCGGCGAAAAAATGTGGCCCATGCCTATGGATGAGGAATACGAGGAGTTAATCAAGAGCACCATCGCGGACATCCGCAACACCGGCACCGGCAAGGGCGGCGGCGCGATCACCGCCGCGTGGTTCATCAAGGAATTTGCCGAGGACACGCCGTGGGTGCATCTCGACATCGCCGCGACCTGCTGGGTTGATGAAGGGAAGCCCTGGCTCGCCAAAGGCCCCACCGGCGTCGCCATCCGCTCCATCATCGATTTCGCCATGAAGCTGTAACGCAGACTTGTAGGTCGCGGCTGAACTTGCTCGCACTGAGCCTGCCGAATGTGTCCCGAGCGAAGCCGAAGGAGCCGCTACATCTTTTCCG
>JBGPZR010000148.1:0-5883 GCA_041493845.1 Terriglobia bacterium
AACAGAGGATAGAGGTACATCGCTTGACCATCTTTCCACTCTCCCCAACTGGACCGCTCGGAAAACGCGCGAAAACCACCGGGATAGGTCGGCACGAGGAACATGGCATCCTGTGGCGTGTTCGCTTTCGCCCACTCTTGCATAGCACGCCAATTGGACTCGAGCGCGGTCAGTGGAATCATAGGGTTCCAGAGACGGGGGATTACGGGCGCGCGGCTCAAGGTCAGCAAGAGAAACACGGCGCCGGACATCACGGCAGCGACTCGATCTGGGCGAGTCGCAAGAGCAGCATTTCGATTGTCAGAAATGAGGAAGCTCACCAGTAGTATCGCGAGAGTGATCACCACCGTGGAGCTCCACTCTGCATGCTGCTTCAGACACGCAGCGACTATGCCCCCCAGCAGTAACACCAACCCGATTGTACGAACGAGCAGCAAAGAAGCCATCCTCCGTAAGAATCGCTCGAAATGCTTGTCCGGATCTGCCCACAAGACCATACCGATGAAAACCAACCAGAGCAGTCCCACCGATTCAGACAACGGCAGCAGCATCGCTGTGGCACCTAAGAAGAACGTCGTCGCGGGACCCTTGGCCGGCGACCGCAAGAGATTTGCGCCATAGACCTGCACAAGCAGAATCGAATAGAGCAGCAGGAATGAATCGGCACGCAGCAATTGCAGGCGAGCCAGCATGGGAGTGAGGTGAAACTCACCGAAAACAGCGCCCAGAAAGACGGGAAGGATGAATGAAGCCGTAAGAACCTCGAATCGAAAGTCTCGATACTGGCTGGATTTCCGAGCGACGACACCCATGAGTGCTGCGGCCAGCACCAGCCCGGCGCCGCTCACAAGCTCATAGGCGTCGTGGCTGCGGAGATTGAGGTGAAATGGATAGAACGCCAGCAGCGCTTCAACGTAGCCGTTGGAAAAATCCTTGTAAGTCACGCCACGGAAAAGAAAAATCCAAGGCAAGGAGATCGCGGCTCCCAGCAGACCTGCAATCAGAATTGGTGCTCTGCGCCGACGCCAGTCGAACATCGCGAAGGCCGAAAAAGCAAAAAGCATGAACTCGAAATAGAGGGCGTCGAGATATACGGTCAGCGCGCAAAGCACGGCCGCGGGGATCCACCGCTCTTCGAGCAGCAAACATCCGACCCACATGAGCAAAGCAACCGCGAGCGTCGTGTGCGTCTGGACGGCATCCAGCACAGTCGAGGCACCCAGCGGGGTCTGATCGTTCAAAAACGGGGACAGCGCAACCGAAAAAACAATGCAGGCGGCCAGACACCTGTCTTTAACTCTGGCTTCCACAATTCGTGCCAGCGCCAGGAAGAACAACATCTTGGTGAGTAAAAAGAATAAGAAAACTACTTTTTCCGGACTCAGCCAGTGAGAAAGGTATGCAACCCCCGGCCAGAAGATTGTGGGAAAACGCGCAAAAGCATCCCTAATGGGATCCTGAGGATACAAGCTCGGGTCGCGAAGCCAATTGACCAAGGGCAATTCAAATTCGTGATTGGATGCGCCATAAGAAAAGCCAAACACAACGGAATTCAGATAGGCGCCTGCGAACGCCAGCAAAAGAACATGATGCAGCCGGTTCTTGTCATGATCAGCGGAAACCTCGCTCATCTCCCGCATTGAAGAAATATCCTCACGCGACGGCGTTGCCCGGCGCTACTTGAAACGTATCCGCGCGGCGCGAATACTATCATCAAGAATCTGCCCCAGCAGGCACAAATAATTTCGCCAGAGCTTTGTGTGCGAGTGCAGTCCAGTGTAAATTACGCCGCATCCGTGCATGGTAAGAGCGGACGAGGACACAACGATGGCAGCAAACAGCATTGATCTTGAGGCAAGTTGGAAGACCGACCCGCGATGGAAAAACATTGTGCGGCCGTATTCGGCGAGCGACGTCGAGAGGCTGCGCGGGACTTTGCACATCGAGCACACGCTCGCGAAAGTCGGCGCTGAGCGGCTGTGGAAGCTGCTTCATGATGAACCGTTCGTGAAAGCTCTCGGCGCGATGACCGGCAACCAGGCCGTCGAACAGGTAGCTGCGGGCCTGCCTTCGGTGTATGCGAGCGGGTGGCAGGCAGCCGCAGACGCGAACAACGCCGGCCAAATGTATCCTGATCAGGGGCTCTATCCGGCCGACAGCGTCCCAAGGCTTGTACGGACCTTGAACAACGCGCTCCAGCGCGCCGATCAGATTGATCATGCCGAAGGGAAGGACGGCACGCACTGGTACGCACCGATTGTCGCCGACGCGGAGGGTGGATTCGGCGGCACGCTCAACGCCTTTGAATTGATGAAGGCGATGATCGAAGCGGGCGCTGCGGGAGTGCATTTTGAGGACCAGATTTCCTCGGTGAAAAAGTTTGGCGCGATGGGAGGCAAGGCGATCGTGTCAACGGGGGAATATATCAACAAGCTCGTCGCCGCCCGACTGGCGGCGGACATCATGGGCGTCCCGACGGTGCTGATCGCGCGCACCGACGCGCACGGCGCGAAGCTGATTCGCAGCGACTTTGACGAACGTGACCGGCCGTTCCTCACGGGCGAACGCACCGCGGAAGGTGACTTCCTGTTTCGCGGCGGCCTCGAAGCGGCAATCGCGCGCGCCTCCGCTGCCGCGCCCTATGCCGACATGGTCTGGTGCGAGATGATGAAGCCGGACCTTGATGAGGCGCGGCGCTTTGCGGGAGCGATTCACGCGAAATTTCCCGGCAAGATGCTCGCCATCGACTGCGCCTCTCCGCTCAGCCTGAAAAAAGTGATTGGCGAAGCCAACATGGACCGGTTCCACGCGGAACTGGCTGCCATGGGCTACAAATATCAGTTCGTCACGCTGGCGGGGTTCCACGCGCTGAACATGTCGATGTTTGATTTGTCGCGCGAGTATCTGCATGCCGGCGTGAAGGGCTATGCAGATTTGCAGGAACGCGGGAGCAAGGCCGCCAAGGAACATGGTTATCGCGCAGCGAAGCAGGCACGGTTCGTGGGCACCGGGTACTTCGACGACATCGCGCAGGTGATCGCCGGGGGAAAGTCCGCGACGCCAGGGCAAAAGGGCGCCGCGAATTAGGAGCTACAGCCGGCCGCAGAAATGCAGATGCGGGTGTAGGGGCTGATTGATAGTCGCGGAGGTCGTAAGACTAGACGCAGGCTTCCCATTCGGCGGAAGCCGAATCAGTTAGCTAGTTGAGAATAAGTGGTGAGCCGCGCGGAACTTGAACTTGGAACCCTCTGTCAAATCTAGAAATATGATGTTGCTGATTCGCCTAACCTCTATCTGTCTCAAAGAGCTGGTGGCGGAAGGCAAGTATCTTGGCATGCTACGCGACTCGCGTTCGAAACGATGCTGCATGGGCGAATCAGAATAAAAAGTAGCGTTGGGCGAGGGGCAGAACGCTTGCCGGGTCGCAGGTGATCAAAGCGCCGTCGACGCGGACTTCGTAGGTTTCAGGGTCCACGTCGATTTTCGGAGTCGCGTTATTGTGCAGCAGGTCCTTTTTGCCGATCTTGCGGCAATTTCGCACGGCACGCGCGATTTTCTTCAAGCCAAGCTTCTGCGGCAGTCCTGCTGACAATGCGACTTGAGAAATAAACGTGATGCCAGTGGCGGCGGTGGCTGCGCCAAAGCTGCCGAACATGGGGCGGTAAAGAACGGGTTGAGGCGTGGGAATGGAAGCGTTCGGATCGCCCATGGCGCTCCAGGCGATGAAGCCGCCTTTGATGACCAGCTCAGGCTTGACACCGAAAAATGCGGGCTTCCAGAGCACCAGGTCTGCAAGTTTACCTGGCTCGATCGACCCGATTTCTTCTGCCATGCCGTGGGTGATGGCGGGATTGATGGTGTACTTCGCGACGTAGCGCTTGGCGCGGTAGTTGTCGTTGCGAGTGGAGTCTTCGGGCAAAGCGCCGCGCTGCGTTTTCATTTTGTGGGCTGTTTGCCAAGTGCGGATGATGACTTCGCCGACGCGTCCCATGGCTTGCGAATCGCTCGAAAGCATGCTGAGGACGCCGAGGTCGTGCAAGATATCTTCTGCGGCAATGGTTTCGGGGCGGATGCGGCTCTCGGCAAAAGCGACGTCCTCAGGAACTTGCGGATTCAGGTGATGGCAGACCATGAGCATGTCGAGATGCTCGGCAATCGTGTTGATGGTGTACGGGCGGGTTGGATTCGTCGAGGATGGCAAGATATTGGGAAACGAGGCGATTCGAATTATGTCCGGTGCGTGGCCGCCACCAGCGCCTTCGGTGTGATACGTGTGAATTGTGCGGCCGGCGATAGCGGCCACGGTAGCTTCGAGGAAACCAGCCTCGTTGATTGTGTCGGTGTGAATCGCCACTTGAATATCGAATTCGTCGGCGACTTTCAGGCAGGCGTCAATCGCAGCAGGTGTCGTGCCCCAATCTTCATGGAGCTTCAGGCCGCAAGCGCCGCTCTCGACTTGCTCGGCGAGAGGGCGTCCGGTTGCGGCATTTCCTTTGCCGAGAAAACCAAAATTCATCGGCCAAGCCTCGGCGGCCTGCAACATGCGCGCGAGATTCCACGCACCCGGCGTACAGGTTGTGGCGGCGGTACCAGTGGCGGGGCCTGTGCCGCCGCCGATCATGGTGGTGACGCCGCTCGAGATGGCCTCGTAAATTTGTTGCGGGGAAATGAAATGGATGTGGCTATCAACGCCACCGGCTGTGACGATCAGGTTCTCCCCGGCGATCACTTCGGTGGCCGCGCCGACGACGAGCTCCGGATCGACACCGTCCATCGTGTCGGGATTCCCAGCTTTGCCGACCTTTACGATGCGGCCGTTCTTCACTCCGATGTCGGCTTTGACGATTCCCCAATAATCGAGGATGACGGCATTCGTGATGACGAGGTCCAGCGCGCCTGATTCCGATTCGCGGATCGCGGTGCTGCTCTGGCCCATTCCGTCGCGAATCACTTTGCCGCCACCGAAGGTGATTTCGTCGCCGTAGTGCGTGTAGTCCTTCTCGATTTCGATGAGCAAATCGGTGTCCGCAAGGCGAATGCGATCGCCCTTGGTGGGGCCGTAGAGGTCAGCGTAGGTGCGGCGAGGAATTTTCAAAGCCATTATCGGTTTTTCACCTCGCTGAATTGAAAGCCCGCCTTGCGAGCTCGCTCAAGAGCACGCTGGCGCGCCTCAGGGTCACCGAGAGCGCCGCCGGCCAGGCCGTGCAGCAGGCCATTGAAGCCATGGATGGCCCGGCGGCCTCCAAATTCGATGAGGTCCACTTCCTTCTCTTCGCCGGGCTCGAAGCGGACGGCGGTTCCGGCCGGGATGTTGAGGCGCAAGCCGTAAGCGGCAGCGCGATCGAACGCAAGGGCGCGATTTGTTTCGAAGAAGTGGTAATGACTGCCAACCTGGATGGGGCGGTCACCCGTGTTGCGCACGAGGAAGCGCTGCGTTTTTCGACCGGCGTTCGCGATGACAGGACCCTGCGACTCATCGAGCAGGTATTCGCCCGGATTCATGGCGCCTCCATTTCAACGAATTGGATCGTGGATGGTGACGAGCTTCGTGCCATCGGGAAACGTGGCCTCCACCTGAACTTCGTGAATCATCTCTGGAACGCCTTCCATCACCTGAGCACGATTCAGGATTTTCGCTCCGAAACTCATGATTTCGGCGACAGTTTTTCCGTCTCGGGCTGCTTCCATGACTTCGGCAGAAAGGATGGCGACGGCTTCGACGTAGTTGAGTTGTAGGCCGCGTGCCTGGCGTTTTCGAGCGAGGTCGGCGGCGAAAGCCACCATGAGCTTTTCTTGTTCGCGCGGGGTGAGGTGCATACAAGTCCTCCCAATCAGATTCTCTAGCGCTTGACCGCACCGCTTCAGTTCACTTTTCGCGGTGGC
>JBGPZR010000336.1:0-3222 GCA_041493845.1 Terriglobia bacterium
TCTGGCGGACGAACCGTTCAAAGTCTTTCAGGCTCGGTGCCGCAGCTTTATCTCCGGCTTCCGTGCGAGCGTCGATGAGCCTCCTGTAAAGCTGCTGCACCTTTTCATTTTCGTGCTCTGGATCGGAGAAGGACATTGCGAAGGCGGCCGGCGCATGTCTCTCTTCAGCAGCCGCGCGGGCTACCTCCGCAGCAGCTTCCGCAACGGCTGCGGCGTGGGCGGCCGGCGCAGCTGCAGGTTCGGGTGGGGCTTGCGCTTCGCGGCGCGCAGCCTGGCGCAAGCGTTCGGCTTCAATGGCTTTTGCGGCGGCTCCGAAATGATGTTGGGTGACGGCGCCTTCCTTCTGCATCAATTTCTTGCGCCACATATCCACATATTTCGCGTAGGTCTGCGTCAGGTTGTTGTAACGGAAGCGCTGGCCGGAGCTTAGATCGCCCCCGCGTTCGGAGTAGCGGCGGATCAGCGTCTCCACGCGCCACTGCGTGTCCGTGGGAGGCCGCGAGCGGCCGCCGCCGAAGTATTGCTCGTACTCAATCTTCAGCGTGCGAATGTCCTTCTCGATTTGACCGAGTTCCTCGTCGATTGTGGCCATGGCGAATGTAGGAAAGGTGAGATTCCAGCGTACGGGCTTGACCGCCGAGCGTCAACTTTGGCGTTTCGCGGTTTGTCGCAAAGGGAAATCCCTATAATTGCCAGCCTGTATAGCATTGTGTTTAGATAGCTTAGCTCATGAGCCCCTCAGCCGATCCCGCGGCAAAGATGCAGAGAGACCCCGCCGCCCGCCTGCGCGAAATTCCTTCTGTAGATGAATTGCTGGGCCAGCCGCACCTATTGGGGCTGGCAGAACGGGCCGGGCGGGGCATCGTCACCCAGGCGGCGCGAAGTGTGCTCGCGGATGTGCGCGCGAAGCTCAGGTCCGAACCGGGGAACGGTGAGCCGATCAGCCTGCCGGAAATCGAAGCGCAGGTTGCTGCGCGAGTGGAGGCCATGCTGTTCCCTTCGCTCCGGTGCGTGATCAACGCCACCGGCGTGATCTTGCACACGAATCTCGGGCGCGCTCCGCTTTCCGCCGATGCAGCGGCACGGATAGCTGAGACGGCCACCAGGTATTCCAACCTCGAATACGACATCCCCAGCGGCGAGCGCGGGAAACGCGACGTTCACACCGCGGGTCTGCTTGCGAACCAGGTGGGCGCCGAAGCCGCCATCGTTGTGAACAACAACGCCGCTGCCGTATTTCTCGTCCTCCACACACTTGCGAAGGGCGCCGAGGTGATCGTTTCGCGCGGCGAGTTGATCGAAATCGGCGACGGTTTTCGCATCCCGGACATCATGGCGGAAAGCGGCGCCGTGTTGCGCGAAGTGGGAACGACGAACCGCACGCGCCTCCGCGATTACGAGCGCGCCATCAATGAGCGCACGCGGCTTCTTCTGCGCGTCCACCCGTCGAATTTCCGCATCACTGGTTTTACCGAGCGCCCCTCGCTCGATGAACTGGTCGCCCTGGGCCGCCGCCATCAGCTTCCCGTTTTTGAAGACCTTGGTTCGGGCTGCCTTGCTGATCTGGCGGCGAGCGGCATCGCGGAGCCGGTCGCGCGAGCCAGTTGCGACGCGGGCGTATCCGCGGTTTGCTTCAGCGGCGATAAGTTGCTGGGTGGGCCGCAGGCGGGCATCATCGCAGGGCAGCGCGAAATCGTCGAGCGCATCCGGCGGAATCCGCTGTTCCGCGCGCTGCGTGTTGACAAGCTGACGATTGCCGCGCTCGAAGTTACGCTGAAGTCCTATCTTCGCGGCGCATACGACGAAATTCCCGCGCTGCGCATGATTCGCCTGCCGGCAGACGAGCTTGCCCGCCGCGCTGCCATTTTTGCCGAGCAATTGCGCCCGTCGTTGCCGCAGGATGTAAATCTCGAAGTGCACGCAGGTTTTTCCGTCATCGGCGGCGGCTCAACGCCCGATCAGCAATTGCCCACTCATTTGATCGCAATTTCAAGCCCCCGCCATTCTGCCACGCAGCTTGAAGAACGCCTCCGCCGGCCCGAACGCGGCACGCCCGTGATCGCGCGCATCGAGGACGATCGTCTCCTCCTCGACCTTCGCACTGTATTCTCGGACGAAGAACCAGCACTCGCTGCTGGGCTCGTTTCTGCCCTCAAATAGGGATCTGCCACTCATGAACACGGAAAAGCAGGGGCGAGGCGGGACCAACTGATTTCCCAATTTCCCTTTTCTAATTTCTAGTTTCTCCGTGTCTGCGGCTAGAGTCTGTTAATCACACTGGCCACACAGCCCGCGCCGAAGCCGTTGTCGATATTCACCACGCTCACATTCGACGCGCAACTGTTCAGCATGGCGAGGAGCGCCGTCAGGCCCCCAAAGCTCGATCCATATCCCGTGCTTGTGGGTACGGCGACTACAGGCGCGGCCACCATTCCCGCGACCACGCTCGGCAACGCGCCTTCCATCCCCGCGACGCATATAATCACGCGCGCTTCGGCCAGCTTGCTGCGGTGTTCGAGCAGGCGGTGCAAGCCCGCGACGCCCACGTCGTAAATCGCCTCGGCGCGATTTCCCATCGTCTGCGCCGTCACAAGCGCTTCTTCGGCCACCGGTATGTCGCTGGTCCCGGCGGTCACGATGAGGATCAGGCCTTTCCCATGATTTGCGCGGCTGCGCTGGATGGCAATCGCGCCGGAGAGCGGATGGAATCGTGCCGCGCGGGACAGTCGCTTGACCGCCGTGAATATTTTTCGGTTCGCGCGCGTGATCAAAATGTTGTGCGAGCCACTGGCACGCAGCATCCCGCGCACGATTTCCGCTACCTGCTTCACCGTTTTGCCGCGCGCAAAAATTACTTCCGGGTAGCCTTGGCGCAGCGCCCGATGATGGTCAATCTTTGCGAACCCGAGATCCTCGTACGGAAGTTGGCGCAGCTTCGCGAGAGAGCCTTCGACCGTCAGCTTTCCTCGTTTCACCGCTTCGAGCAGATTTCGAATGTCGCGCTCGTCCATGTGCCTCTTTTCGTCGCGCACGCATTCTAGCACCGGGCGTCCTCCGTCGCGCCCGCGCGAATGTGTGCTAGAGTGGCGCGCAGTCGGGCGCCCCGCTGTCCCACCCCACGGGCGCCGTGGATTTCACATCCCAAAGGAGACGCGGCCATGTGGCTCATCTGGACAATACTTCTCGGCATTCTCGCCGGGTTTATTGCAAGCAAGCTCGTCA
>JBGPZR010000174.1:0-5257 GCA_041493845.1 Terriglobia bacterium
CTATCACCCTCCGCTCAAATTGTGTGGTCCACACAAGGAGGCCCCCTATGAGTCATCCGCACCACGCTATTTGCAGCATTATGCCTCCGCATATCCTGCGGAAGCTTGTCGAAAATCCCAAATATCGCGACCGCGCTTTGCGCACCATGGAACTCAGCCAGCATCTCCGTGGCGCTCGCCAGGCGTTCATCGCCCGTCCACTCACAGCCCAGCCGGGAGTCAAACACCGGATCATCTACGACACCAAAAATGGCACCACACTCCCCGGCACGCAGGTGCGCGACGAAGGCCAGCCTGCGTCGACCGACGTCGCCGTCAGCGAAGCCTACGACTATTCCGGTGACACCTACGATTTCTACTCGCAAGTGTTCAGCCGGAATTCCGTGGACGACCACGGCCTCACTTTCAAGTCCACTGTTCACTATGACCAGAACTATGACAACGCTTTCTGGAATGGCGAACAGATGGTCTATGGCGATGGCGACGGCGAAATTTTCCAGCGCTTCACCATTTGCCTCGACGTCATCGGCCAGGAACTGACCCACGGCGTCACCCAGAATGAAGCCCAGCTCGACTACAACGGCCAACCCGGCGCGCTGAATGAATCCGTTTCAGATGTCTTCGGCTCGCTGGTGAAGCAGTGGGCGAAAAACCAGACTGCCGATCAAGCGGACTGGCTCATCGGCGCGGGCCTGTTCACACCTTCCGTCAAGGGCCGCGCATTGCGCGACATGGCCAACCCAGGCACCGCGTACGACGATCCCAACATCGGCAAAGATCCGCAGCCGGCCGACATGGCTAACTATGTGAACACCACCGACGACAATGGCGGTGTGCACATCAACTCCGGCATTCCCAACCGCGCGTTCTATCTGGCCGCCACCGCCATTGGCGGATACGCCTGGCAGAAAGCCGGCCTGATCTGGTACCGCACGCTTGTCGGAAGCTTGAGCCCGACTGCGGATTTTCAGACCATGGCCAACGCCACTGTGACCGTTGCCGGCACTCTGTTCGGTGCCACCAGCAACGAACAAAAAGCTGTGCGTGACGCGTGGAGCAAGGTCGGAATCACTCCGGCCGTTGCTCAGTTCGCGGCAATCACGGCACCGTCAAAATTGGGAACCGCTCAGTCAGCCGGCCGGAAATAACTCGGCTGCCCTCGCGGCACTCAACCGCTCTCCGCGTGCACGCGTTGATTTGTCTCGCGCGTGCACGCGGAGGTGCGCCTCGCGGCGCACCGTCGTACAATGGACTTTCTTGTGCACCACTCCCCGAGCGGAGCGAGCCGAATGACGCAGATTCAATTCGAACGTAGCGGCGGCTTCGCGGGAATCCGTCAGAGTCATAGCATCTCTTCCGACACGCTGCCGCCAGAAGAAGAACAGAAAATGACCGGGCTGATCGAAGCTGCTCATTTTTTTGACTTGCCTCCGGTGCTGCGCTCCACACAGCCTGGGGCCGACCGCTTCCAGTACAAAATTTCCGTGCAAAGCGAGCAGCGACAGCACACCGTCCAAGTAGACGAAGCCGCCGTGCCAGCCGAGCTTCAGCCGCTGCTTGCCTGGCTCAAGACCGCCGCGCGCAGGCCCTGAAACCGCATACATCCCCACCAGTTACGTCGAGCGCCACAATCTAACAATGCGGATGAGCATGCGTCGTTTTGGCCGACTGACAAACGCATTCAGCAAGAAGATTGATAATCACATCGCGGCCCTATCGCTGTATTTCATGTATTACAACTTTTGCCGTATTCACCAGACATTGCGCGTAACACTAGCGATGGAAGCGGGCCTTTCAGATCACGTCTGGGAAGTGGAAGAAATTGTGGCTTTATTAGAGAAGAATTAAAGGAGTTTTCAAATCGTGAAAAATAAACCAACCCACTCGTTAAATTCAGAGATTTTAAAAACCAATGAAGATTCGCCAAATTTATCTGCGAGATGTTTCATATCATCTGGAAGTTCGCGTTTCTCTCCATACCAGATTGATGTTTCTGCACCAGAGACCCAAAATCGAACATATCCTTTGTCTGCTACGAGCGGCGAACCCGATGTTGAAACTACTACAGTGCCGTCTGAATTCTTGGAGTCCACAAACCCCGATATTCTGGCTTCTGCGCCAGACGGAGAGCGGAAATGCGCGTGTAACGGAACGCGTTCCGTGAGTAGTTTACTTAATAACGCGTCGGCGTCTTTAAGTGAGATTTGGGGCACGGCAGCATCTCTTTTATACGCCAGTGATAGTCGAGTTGTCCGATTATCAGGGAAGAACGAAAGGATTTTGCTTAGCGTGCGCTAGCTTGTTTGAGGATAAACGGGGCTTCACAGAAAACTACGAATTCGCTAGGTTTACGTTCTTCTGATTTGAATCCACGGCAAACATGATCGCCACCCGACGCTGACGGGATTCGGATGTTTTGGTGGTCAAACATAGCACAAGCGGTATCGGCTTCTGCTCTCGTCTTCCACACCATTGCACTGTCTGCGTCTGCACCGAACGAAAAATCCACGCGTGTAGATTTCTCAACGTCCCAGTAATTCCGCACATACCCTTTAAGCATGACAGTATGATAGGGCGAATGAATTGCCAAAGTCCCAACTATTTCAAACTGACCCACTACCAGTATTACTGCCTTCTTGACTTTCGCTTTTTGTTCGCCTATACTCATCGACGGTAGAGGTAACGGGAAGGCGGGTGAGGCCGCGGCCCCATTGCCGTTCAGGGTTCATCCTTCGGGATCTACCCGGCTCTCACGGACCGCTCCTCACCCGCCAAGTTCCGTTGCCTCCGCCCTTCCCGCTCCCTGCCCCAAGGACTACCCATGTGCCATCGTGTCTCTGCTGTGCCTGCTGCACGCGCTGCCGCTAGTTCCCTTTCGCCGCCCGCCGCTCCGGAGAGCAGCCCAAAACGCATGCCCTGGACGCTTCCGGAAACAGGCCTCGCCGTGTTTCACGGCCATCCGGACGTGCCGCGGCTGTTCCACTATTTTCTCCCGCGCCTGGTGGCGCAGGGCAAGCCGGTGCTGTGCCTGGACGGCGCGAACCGCTTTGACCCGCTTCTGATCGCGCGGTTTGCCCGCGAAAGAGATGTCGAGGCCGCCGTCTTCAACAAACGCCTGCGCGTGGCCCGCGCGTTCACCTGCTTTCAATTGACCGAATTGCTTGCGCGAACGCCGCGCTTGCTCGAAAAATTTTCGGCGCGCGTGCTGATCGTCACCGCGCTCCCGGATTTGTATTTCGATGAAGACGTGCGCGAGCGGGAAGCCGCCGTATCATTCCGCCGCGCGCTCGAGGCGCTGCGCATTTTGCGGCCGCTCCCGCTTGCGACCGCCGTTTTTACCGACGCCACGTCTTTCGAAACGCCGCGCAAAACGCTTTTTGCGCAGCTCCACGCGCAAGCGGACCAGGTTTCGCGATTCGCCGTCACGGAAGGCGACAAGCTCTCGATCGTCGGCGAAAAATCCCCGCGGCCGGTTCTCCGCTCGCTTGCATAAAGGAAACTCCCATGGGCCGCACCGTTCTGACATTCGTTCAACTGATCCACGACGCCGCCGCGCGCTGGATGAAATTCCGCCGCGCTCTTCGCCGCGAAGACCAGCCATTCTTCGACCGCCTCTTCCGCCGCGCCCGCTTCTACACACAGGCGGCCACCTATCAGTGCCACGACAATCCCATGGAAGCGATCCTGCTCTCGATTGCGCTGGACCAGGAAAAGCGCATGGACACGCTCGAGCGCGCGCTGCACGTGAAAAAAGAGGAACTCCATGAAACTCCAGGGCTGGATCTTCGACCTCTATCCCTCCCCGCAGGGGATGAAGCTGTGGCTGATCGAGCCGAACCAGAAACGCCATCTTCTGATTGACCGCTTCGCGCCATCCTTCTACGCGGCCGGCTCGCGCGAATCTCTGCGCCGTCTCCAGGCGGCGCTCGCAACGCGCGGCCGCGGCATCACGTGCCGTCTCACGGAGCGCATTGACATCTGGGAGCGCGACCCGATCGAGGTGCTCGAAATTTCCGTCGCGCGCCCGAGCGATTATTCGGCGTGGTCGCGCTGGGTGCATCGCTTCGATTCCAGGCTGCGGCTCTACAACAGCGACCTGATGCTCGCTTCGATGTACTGCTGGGAGCGCCGCATCTTTCCGCTCGCGCTCGTCGAAATCGAAGCCGATGAAGAAAATCGCTTGCAGGCCATCGCCTGCCGCGACGATGAATGGGCGCTTGATTACGACACCCCGCCATTCGAAATCATGCAGGTGCGCCTCGGCGGGCTTTCCTGCATCGATCCAGCGCACGGCCGGCTCACATCGCTGGAAGTGGAAGTGGACGGCCGCTCCTATGAGCTCGACGAATCGGGCGAGCCCGCTGCCGTTGCGCTGAAGCATCTCCTCGAGCAGCACGATCCCGATTTGATCATCACCGACTGGGGCGATTCGACCATCCTGCCGCGCGTCCGCCGGCAGGCAGAGCAATTGCGGCTCGCGCTTCCCTTCAATCGCGATGCGGACGCGCGCGTGCAGCAGAGCCGCGCGCGGAGTTACATGAGCTACGGCCGCATCCTGTTCAAAAACACTGCCACCACGCTTTTCGGCCGCCTCCACGTGGACACGCAGAATTCTTTCATCGCTGATAAATGCGAACTTGCGGGATTGTGGGAACTCGTGCGCGTCACCAAATTGCCGGTGCAGTACGCCGCGCGCACCACCACCGGCACCGGCATTTCCTACATGCAGATGGAGCTCGCGCATCGCGACGGCGTGCTCATCCCCGAGCAGAAGGCCGAGCCCGAAGATCCGAAATCGCCGGACGAATTGCTTACCGCCGACCGCGGCGGGCTCGTCTTCGTTCCCAAGCTCGGATTTTTTCCGAATGTCGCCGAACTCGATTTCGTCAGCGAATATCCCAGCATCATGGCGCGTTTCAACATCTCGCCCGAAACCGTGAATTGCCTGTGCTGCCCGGAAACGCCGCGCGTCCCGGAGCTCGGCTATCGCGTTTGCCGGCGGCGCCGCGGCATCACCAGCCGCGTCGTCGAACGGTTGATTGCCAAACGCGCCGAATGGAAGCGGCGAGGAATCCTGGGAATCATCACTGCCCTTAAACCCGAGACCAAAGAGATTACAATCTCGAGTCGCTCGACGGCGGGCATGCAGAACGTAACCATTCCCGTGTCTGAAAAAGTTGAGATGCGCCGGTACGCGCCAGACTCGATCAAATTTGCCGACGCGAAGCAAGCGACCTTTGATGAGTTGAAAGTAGGC
>JBGPZR010000293.1:0-3695 GCA_041493845.1 Terriglobia bacterium
CCACGGCCGGACCTGCGCATGGATGCCGTACGCCAATTGCGCGCAGCGGGAATCGCTACGGGAGTTTTCGCCATGCCGAGTCTCCCTGGTCTGACGGATCAGGAGGAGGATCTGGAGGCAGTGGCGCGGGGCGCGCGGGATGCCGACGCGCAATGGTTCGACGGAAATGTACTTTTTCTGATGCCTTCCTCATTAAAGGAGTTTCTGCCGTTCGTCGAGCAGAAATTTCCCAAGCTGCTGCGGCGTTATCAGGAATGGTATGGCCGCGGCGGATATGCGCCGGAGACATATCGTAAGGAGATTGCCGCACGCGTGGGGAATCTGCGGCGCAAGTACGGGCTCGGCTCGTTGTCGCAAATGCGGGCGCCGCGCCAAGAGTATTCGCCACAATTGGCGCTCGCTCTATCTGCGGCGGAGGCCTTAGCGTGAAGAGAGATTCTTCAACGCCGGCTGCGAGAAACTCTACGGCATGATGATGCGGGGCGCTTCCTTCGCGACACCGGCGGGAAGAGGGAAGCGGACACGGAGGAAATCGAGGAAAGAGCGCGATCGGGAGCGACCGTTCGTTTCCTGCTTTCCGACGCGAAGAAGGAATACCAGCAAGCGAAACACATCGGAATCCTTAAGGGTTCCGAACCCGGTGCGATTCGAGTCCTGTTTCTTGAAATCCTGCAAGAATTCGGCGAGCCGGCCGTAGAGCGCGCGTGGGAGCGGCGCATCAGGCGGCCGCTCGTAGTAGATTCCCGTCCCCAGAGTGCGGCAGGTTTCCGCCAGAGCTTCCACCGCTGCAAGAACCTCCGTGTCGCGTAGATCCTTGTTCTCTGCCTGGAAGCCAAGAATGGTTCCGGCGAGGCCCGCCACCACGGCCCAGCGCTCATGAACGAAGTCCGCCGGGAATTCGACATCGCGGAAGGGAAATTCTTCCGGCGAGAGAGGCATGCGATGCTCCCGCTCATAGCGGTGCGCCGCGATGAGATAGGGACAGTCCGCGGGGCAATCAATCGTGATTTCGCGCTCGCGGCCGCAGCAGACGGCGCAGATTTTTTCGCCTTTCGCAGGACAGAAGCGTTTCGGCGGCCGCTTTTCACAGATGGGACAGCTCATCCAGAGTCCTTAAACATTGTCTTTGTGATGCTGCAAAAAATCAGAGTACGGGAAGACAGCGCCGGCAGCAAGCAGCGAGAAAAGTTTCTTACACCTGTACGCCGCGCGCCGAGAGAATTGTTTCGAGCGCAGCGACGTGCTGGAAAATCATCTCCACAGCGACTTCATCGCCGAATTTCGAATTGATCATGATGTTGTAGAGCCAGCGCGCAGGCCACTGGGCTCCAAAATAGTGGCGAATGAACTCGGCTCGCTGCGCATCAATTTCCTCGACCAGCTTCTTCGCTTCTTCGAGGGACTTCCCGAGCGACATCACGCGGCGGATTTTCTCTTCCACCGGGGCATAGACGAAAGTATGAAATGCGTCGGGGCGGTTGCGGAGAATGTAAGCGGAGCCGCGGCCGACGATCACGCAATTTCCGCGCGAGGCCACGTTCACGATCACTTTGTGAAGCACTTCGACCATGCGGTCGGTGTCGAATACGCGCGACTCACCGAGCGGGAGCGACCGTTCATAACTTCCGCGCGCATAGATCTTGAAGAGGCGATACAGAAACGGGTCGCGGCGCTCGTCGCAGCGCGCCGCGACTCTGGTATCCACGTTTGCAACACGCGCGATCTCCGCGGTCAGCTCCTCGTCCCAGATTTTCCAGCCCAGGCGTTCCGCGAGCCGCCGCGCGATCACAGCGCCG
Organism: Terriglobia bacterium; assembly: GCA_041493845.1. GTDB lineage: Bacteria > Acidobacteriota > Terriglobia > Acidiferrales > UBA7541 > Palsa-295. Next base: position 1,797 of record JBGPZR010000293.1, read on the forward strand.
CCGCTGCCGTACTCACGCTCCACAGTGATGATGCGGACTGGCATTTTTTCCTCGCGGCGCTTCAATGGACTGCGATCGGCCCGCCGGGCTTCACCTTCTTCATCAAGAAGACAAACGGGATCATGGTCAGGACGGCTACGCCCAGCATCCAGAAGTTATCTATATATGCCAGCATGGCGGCCTGCTGGTCAATCCTGGCCGCAACCAGGGCATAGGCCTGGCGCGCCGCCTCGTGCGCACTGGAGCCGCGGCTGATCAGCATGCGCGTGGCGGCTTCGAGCATCTCCTGCAACCTTCCATTCCCCGCGTGGACGTGCATGACGAGATTGGATTGATGGAGCTGGGCACGGCGGGCCAGCATGGTGGTCACGAAAGAAATCCCCACGCTGCCGCCGATGTTCCGCGAAAGATTGATCAGGCCCGAGGCCGCGTTGTTCTTGCCTTTGGGGATAAAGACGTAGGCTGCCGTATTGATGGGGACGAAGAGAAACGCCAGGCCGATGGCCTGAAAAATTCGGGCCATCGCAACGGTGCGGAAGTCAACGGAGATATCGAACCGCGCCATGTAGAACAACGCAAAGGCAAGCATCGGCAGACCGAACAACAGAAGGCGCCGCGGGTCGAAGCGGCCAAGCAAATAGCCGACCACTGGCATCGAAAGCAAGATTGCAAACCCGCCCGGCATCAGCACCAGCCCCGCTTCTTGCGCCGTATAGCCCATCAGAGTTTGGAGGAACTGGGGGATGAGCACTGTGCTCGACAAGAGCGCAAAGCCGACCATGAACATCAGGAGATTGCCGATGGCGAAAGAGCGCTCGCGAAAGAGGTGAAGATCAATGATGGGGTCTTTGTGATTCCATTCCCAGAAAATGACGGCGACGAGCGCCATCGCAGAAATGGCGGTCATGATCAGAATGAAGTCCGAGCCGAACCAGTCATCGCGCTGGCCCTTGTCGAGCACCACCTGCAGGGCGCCGAGTCCCAGCGCCAGCAAGCCCAAGCCAATGTAGTCAATCCTGATCCCGGCGCGCTTCTGTTCCTTCATGTAGGGCGGATCAGAAATCAGACGGTTCGTCAGCATCAGGGAAATAATTCCGACGGGGATGTTGATGAAGAAGATCCAGCGCCAGTTGAAATTATCGGTAATCCATCCGCCCAGTGTGGGACCGATTGCGGGCGCCAGCACAACCGCCATACCGTACACCGCAAACGCCATACCGCGCTTTGCGGGCTCAAACGTGTCGGCCAGAATGGCCTGCTCGCTCGGCTGGAGTCCCCCGCCTCCCACGCCCTGCAACACGCGAAAGAAAATCAGCATTCCAAGACTGGGAGCCAGCCCGCAGAGGAACGAGCTGATGGTGAAGAGCGCGACGCACGACATGTAAAATCGCTTGCGCCCGATGAGGTTCGAAAGCCAGCCGCTCATGGGCAGGATGATGGCATTGGAAACCAGGTAGGACGTAAGAACCCATGTACTTTCGTCTTGTCCGGCGGAGAGGCTGCCCGCAATATGCGGCAGCGCCACATTGGCGACGCTGGTGTCGAGCACCTCCATGAAAGTCGCGAGCGTCACCGTCAGCGCGATAATCCACGGGTTGACGGGCGGCCGCCAGGTGTTTTGCGGCGAGATGGGGCTGCCGGCGCTCACTTCACTTTGACTTTTGGCGTGACCGACATGCCCAGCCGGAGATAGTGGTCGCTGGTCTGGCCGGGTTCGAAGATGATCTTCACCGGAACGCGCTGCACCACTTTCACGTAATTTCCCGTGGCATTTTCCGGCGGCAGCAGGCTCTGACGCGCGCCGCTCATCCCGGCGAAGCTGTCCACATGCCCCTTGTACGTGCGGCCGTTGGCGTCCACTTTGATTTCCGCCGGCTGTCCGGGGCGCATGTATTTCAA
>JBGPZR010000457.1:0-2087 GCA_041493845.1 Terriglobia bacterium
CGCTCCGGCTTCTGCCAGGCGCGCATTCAGCTCTGGCGCCGTCTCATCCGCACCAATCGCGGTTTCATGTTTCAGCAGCATAGGGCCGGTGTCGAGCCCGGCGTCAATCTGCATGGTGGTCAGGCCCGTGCGCTTCTCGCCATTCACGATCGCCCAATTGATGGGAGCGGCGCCGCGATATTTCGGCAGGAGCGAAGCGTGCAGATTGATCCACCCGAGCCGCGGAATGGCAATCAGCCCCGCCGGGATGATCTGGCCATAAGCGATAATCACCACCACATCCGGCGCGACACGCATGAAATAATCGTGCGCCGATTCAGATTTGATTTTTTCCGGCTGGTAAACGGAGATTCCAGCTCCGAGCGCGGCATTCTTCACCGGCGAGCTCGCGGTGTGCTGACCGCGCCCGCGCGGCCGATCCGGCTGGGTGATTACCCCTTCCACCTGGAAATCCGGCTGCGCAATCAGATGGCGCAATGCAGGCAAGGCAAAGCCCGGGGTGCCGCAGAAGACAATTTTCAGCGGCACGGGCGTCCTACCACTCGCCGGCTTTCTTCAGCTTGCGGATTTTTCGTTTGATTATGTCGCGCTTCAACATCCCAAGGTGCGCGATGAAGAGTGTTCCATGCAGGTGATCGATCTCGTGGCAGAAAGCGCGGGCGAGCAATTGCTCGCTTCGCATCTCGAACTGCTTTCCCGTGGCGTCCTGGGCGCGCACGGTGACGTACTGCGGCCGCGGCACATATCCGCGGAATCCCGGCAGCGAGAGGCAGCCTTCCTCTTCACGCTGCTCGCCCTCGGCGTGAATGATTTCCGGGTTGGCGCAAACGATCTTGGCCTCGGGATTTTTGCCGTCGGTCACATCAATCACTGCCAGCCGCAGACTGATGCCGATTTGCGGCGCCGCCAGCCCCACCCCGCGTGCTGCGTACATGGATTCGAACATGTCCGCGACGAGCTTCTGCAATTCTTCGTCAAATTTGTCCACCGGCTTCGCGGGAGTCTCGAGCACCGGGTCGCCCAACTTCACAATGGGATGAATCATCTCGTGTTCTCGCCCTAGAATTCGTCCAACTGTTTTTGATAGCCGTCGAAATTTCTGCGCGTCTCCCCGAGCGAGTCCCCGCCGAATTTCTCGAGGAACGCCCCGGCCAATTCGAGCGCCACCATCGCTTCGCCCACCACTCCTCCGGCCGGGACGACGCACACATCCGACCGTTCGTAGGCGGCCTTCACCGCTTCCTTCGTTTTCAAGTCGGCGCTGAGCAGCGGCCGCCGCAGCGTCGAAATCGGTTTCAAGTATCCGCGCACCACGATGTCCTGCCCGTTGGTGATTCCGCCTTCCAGGCCGCCCGCGCGATTCGACGAGCGCGCGAATCGCTTTCGCACGGGATCATAGCGGATCTCGTCCTGGACTTCCGAGCCGTAGCTGGAAGCATTGGCAATTCCGCTGCCGAGCTCGACGGCTTTCACCGCTTGAATCGACATCACCGCCCGCGCCAGGCGCGCGTCGAGCTTCTCGTCCCACTGTGCGTGGCTGCCAAGCCCGGGTGGAATGCCGTGCGCAACCACTTCGAAAATGCCGCCGACCGAATCGCCTGCGCGCAGCGCGTGGTCCACCTCGGCTTTCATTTTCGCTTCGGCTATTGCGTCCACACACCGCAGCAGCGATTCCAGATTCTCGCAGACCACTTCGATTTCATCCCAGGTTGCCTCGCGGCCCAGGCGCGCATGGCCCACGGCGATCGTGTGGCTCAGCACCGCCGCGCCGAACTCGCGCAATAGCATCTTCGCGAATGCTCCGGCCGCCACGCGCGAGGCTGTTTCGCGCGCCGAAGCGCGCTCGAGAACGTACCGCGCATCGTGAAGATTGAATTTTAGCGCACCGGCAAGATCCGCGTGCCCCGGGCGCGGCGCGGTCAGCGGCCGCTGCGCGTCGTCCGCTCCCTCGGTGTCCTCCACCGGCAGCGCCTTCTCCCAATTCGCCCAGTCGCGGTTCTCGATGTGAATGGCGATGGGCGCGCCGATTGTTTGCCCGTGGCGCACGCCAGCGACGATGTCCGGCTGGTCTTTCTCGATCCGCTGCC
>JBGPZR010000166.1:0-5420 GCA_041493845.1 Terriglobia bacterium
AAAGAAAACGGGCAGGACCAATGGCCCTGCCCGTTTACTCGCTAAAATTTTTGCGGAGATGGGTATGTGATCGTTCGGATCCGGAGCGGTCCGTTACATCCCCTTCTTCATGGTGATGGATGTGATGTGGATGGTGTTGCCGTCAACTGTGCCTGCCACAGTCACTTCGTGACCGGCATGCTCAGCGGCTTTGTCCTGCGGATCCAGGATGTATACTTTCTTGTCTTCGGTGTTGTAGAGCGCGTACTTCGCGCCGTGCTCTTTCACACATTTCGTGGCGCACGCCGCGTGGTCAGCTTTGGCCCCCTTCGCGCCACACATGTCGTCAGTGATAAAGCCAGACCATGAACCCGATTTCCCGGCGTCCTTCTGCCCTGTGAACGCGATGCCGGCTACGAAAAGCAGTGCGACCATGCAAATCATCAAACGCTTCACCATGATTCGAATTCCTCCTCAGCGTGGAACTTAGGGTTTATTCCGAGCAACCCCGGGCTGCAGCGGAGAATACTTTGTCACTAATTTATGGATTTGTCCAGCGATTGGACATGGCGACGCGCGCCTTGGGCCGTCCCTCGGATGTACGCGTTGACAGCCGGCCAAAGCGGCCAGTACTCTCGTCCGCACTATGCCGCTTGCAAGGGCCGCGTTGCCTGCCTTTCCGCTCCGAAAGCATCCACACCTATACGAAATCAACACATGGGCGTGGCTCGAGCAGCTCTCCGACCGGCTCGGGCGCCGAATCGCGCTTGCCGAGGTGCCGGATGGTGAGTGGGCAGCGGTCGCGCGCCTGGGATTCGACGCTGTCTGGCTCATGGGCGTCTGGCAGCGCAGCCCGGAATCACGGCGCGTGGCCCTCGAAGACCCCGCCAATTTTGCGGCCTACGACGCGGCTCTCCCCGGATGGAAACCTGGCGACATCATCGGCTCACCCTATGCCGTAGCACAATACGTTCCCGACCCGCGCATTGGCACGTGGGAATCGCTTGATCGTGTCCGTGAAAAACTCCGCAAGCTGGGGATGGCACTGTTCCTTGATTTCGTCGGCAACCACACGGCACTCGACCATCCCTGGACGCGCGAGCATCCGGAATATTACGTGCGCGGCACACAAGAGGAATTCGAGAAAAACCCGTCCAGCTTTTTTCCGATTGATGCTTCAAAGGGAAGCTACTATGTTGCGCTCGCAAGAGATCCTTACTTCCCGCCGTGGAAAGACGTAGCGCAGCTAAATCATTTTCAGCCTGCCATGCGCGCAGCTCAACTCGCGGATTTGCGCACCATCGCGAGCCATTGCGACGGCGTCCGCTGCGACATGGCCATGCTTCATTTGCACGATATTTTCGCGAACATCTGGGGCACGCTGCTGCCTGACGCAAAACCTCCCGAAAAAGAATTCTGGACGGAAGCGCGCGAAGCTGTGCCCGGCCTGATTCTTCTGGCGGAAGCGTACTGGAACACCGAACCTCGGCTGCTCGATCTGGGCTTCTCGTTTGCCTACGACAAGCAGCTCTACGACGCCGTGCGCGACACGAAGATCGAAGAAGTCCGCGCGCGGATTTCAGGCGATGAGGTTTATCAGGATCGCCTCGCGCACTTTCTCGAGAATCACGACGAGCCCCGCCGCGCGGCTGTTTTTGGAAACGAGCGGCTGCCGGCGGTGGGAACGCTGATGGCGACGCTGCCGGGCATGCGCTTCTACCATCAAGGCGAGCTCGAGGGCCTGAAAGTCCGCCTCCCCATCACCCTGCGGATCGCTGCCGGGGAGCGAACTGACCCGACGAGCGCGGCTTTCTTCCACAAGGTGCTCGAAATCACGAACGAAGAGGTTTTTCACGCCGGCCGCTGGAACTTTCTTGAGGTGGTGCCCGATTCTGACGACACGTCGGCAAACCTGATTGTTTATGAGTGGCGATCGGAAAAAATTTGGAAGGTAATTGTTGTGAACCTGGCGGGCAGCGCATCGCAGGGACGCGTGAAGATGGGCGACCGCGTCTCACCCGCGCGGCAGTACGTTTTCCACGATGAGCTCAACGAAGATCGCTACTTACGCAGTGGCGATGAACTTTACAGCATCGGACTCTTCGTGCGCCGCGAAGGTGGTCAGGCACATCTCTTCGATGTGACGCCTGCTTGATCCCCTTCCCACCGCACAAAATCGCCAGGCCGCCCTCGCGCGGAGAGCGGCCTGACTCATCCCTTACGGTGTCACCTGTATTGTCTGCTGAACGGTCTGGCTCGCGCCTCCCGCGGTAGCGGTAATGTTGAGTGTGTAAGTCCCCGCCGGGGTCCTTCCATTTGGCCCGCTCGACGGGCTGCTGCACGCGGCGCTCCCGAGCGCCATCAGCAGCAACACCGCAAACGAGAGAGCCCACCGCGAGCGTGTCCGGTATGCCCAAGTGATACTTCCAAGCATGGCGGCCGCGAGCAGCAGAGCCAACCCGCCTCCGAATCCTCCCGGCCCCGGCCCATACATCGGAGTCTCTCCCTGGCAGAACGTGTTCATCACGATGGCCACCTGCTTCGGCGTGTTCCCCGACAACGTCACCGAACTGGGCGCAGGAGTACAGGTAAGGAATTGAGGTTGGTTGCTCACGCAACCAAAGCTGACGGTTCCAGTGAAGCCTGGCGCTGCCGTGAGCGTGAGTCCAATTGCCAGAGTTCCACCTGGCGATATGGTCGGCGGCGCTCCCGGGTTGCCTCCCGGTGGCGGCGTGATTGTTAGAATGAACGGCACAGTCGTCACGGTCAGCGTGGTAGTTCCCACGATGTTCGTGTTCCCCTGGACCTTGGTGGCCGTGATGTTGGTCGTCTCCCCACCCGTCAAACCAGTTGCCAGGCCGCCGCCTGGCGTAATGGTGGCCGCCTCTGTGTTCGACGAAGCCCACAGGACGGAGTTGGTGAGATCTTGCGTGCTCTTGTCCGAGAGGGTGCCGGTTGCGGTGAACTGCTGGTTCTGTCCCACGACCACCGTTGGATTCACTGGCGTCACGGCGATGGATACGAGCACCGGCGCTGCGGTCACCGTCAACTGTGCTGTGCCGCTGATCGTCGTGGTCTGCGTGGAGGTCGCCGTGATCGTAATCGGCCCTCCTGCAGCCACTCCCGTCGCCACACCCGTGGCTGCATTGATTGTGGCGATTGCGGTATTTCCCGACGACCACGACACCGTCACCGGCCCAGTCGATCCGTCGGAGAAATGACCAGTCGCCGTGAACGTCTGCGTTGTCCCGGCCACGATGGAAGGTGTGGGCGGCGCCACTGTGATGGATTGCAGCGTGACATTCCCCGCCGCAAACGTCGCCGTGATGTTCGTGTTCTGCGTGATCGTAAACGCGCAGGTGCCGATGCCAGAGCACGGTGCGCTCCAGCCTGTGAACGTGGACCCGGTGTCCGCCGTAGCGGTTAATACCAACTGCGTACCGCTCGGGTAGTTCGCAGTGCACGTTCTTTGGCCGCCGGCCGTGTCGCCGCAATTAATAAGCTGCCCCGCGTTGTCCTTCACTGTTCCCGTGCCGGCGCCCGCCAGTGTCAACGTCAAGGTATCAGCTTGCACGACTCCATTACGAACGGAGAACAAATATCGGCCAAGAGTAGAGTTACTGAGATCATTAGCGATCAGCGATGTCCCCGCAGGCCCGCCGTCAAGCAGCGCTCCGGCGACGAACGAACCAGCCAGTTGGAAATTTGTACCCGGATTTCCGGTTCCGTTCGAGTAGCCCACCGCCGCCGGAGTACAATCCGTAAGAGAAAGCGTGCCACAGAGTCCTCCCGTGCCGCCATCATTACGGCTGGCATCTCCGACCTCCCACTGGATCTTGTCGTAATTGAACTCGATGTCGAAATTGCCCGTGCCAGTATCCGAACGATCAATCAGAACCAGCTGGAAACTGTTCAGCTTGTCGAAGTTTGAGGCGAAGTAGCCCACATTCTGGTAATTCACGCCAAAGGCTGTGCGGCCGTTCACTGTGTCGTTTCCGTAGGTAACGAGGCTCGAGCCCATTCCGGTGGTGTCCACGTCCGCCCAGAACGGTGCAATGATCGGAATCCCGCCATTATTGGTGTTCAAGCCACTGGGTGTGAAATCTCCCAGGAAGGTCCCAAAGGTCACGTTGCCGTTGTTGTTGACGAACAACGAGCTGAAGGTCGTCCCGAAGAAGTTGATCGAGAACGGGAGGGTGACCTGGCCCGTCGAGCCGTCATCGTTGGCGGCCAGCGCATTCGTCGTGAATCCAGGAAGCTGCCGAATGCTGCCGTTCCCGGTCAAATGCGCGACGGTTGGACTGAAAACGGAAGTAGAAGCCACCGACACATCAGCCGTTCGCGGCCCCGGTGCGGTCGGTTTAAAGGTTGCATCGATCGGGCAGGTACCTGAGGCGGGTACGGTGCCGCAATCGCTGGTCTGGCCGAAGTCTCCCTGGAAGCTCCCCGTCAGCGTGATTCCGGTGATGTTGAGTGATCCCGGCCCTGGATTCGTAAACGTCGTCAGTTGAGAAGGAGTCTGCGTCCCCAGCGTTGGCTCCGTGAAGAAAAGCTGCGGGGGAGCCATGAAGGGGTTCGGAGCTACGGTCACCAAGGTATTTCCGGTGATGCCTGCAGACGTGGCCGAAATTGTGGCTGTGCCTGGTCCGACCCCTGTTACCTGTCCCTGGCTTCCGGCCGCATTGCTGACCGTTGCCACACCCAGAGTGTCCGACGCCCATGTGGAGGTGGCCGTCAGGTCCTGGATTGAACCATCGCTGAAATTCCCTTGAGCGAATAACGGCATAAACTGGCCCAGGGGGATTGTTGGGGTCGCCGGTATTATTGTAATCGACACAAGTGTTGGGCCGATCCCGGTCGTAACGGTCAAAACCGTCGAGCCCGTGATGCCAGTCAGTGTCGCTGAAATGTTCGATGTGCCCACGGTTACGCCCGTGGCCAGGCCCGCTGCATTGATCGTCGCAACTGCTGGGGTCGCCGAAGCCCACGTCACCTGAGCCGTCAGGTTCTGCGTCGAGTTGTCGCTGAACGTCCCTGTCGCTGTGAACTGTTGCGTCAGCCCCGTGGCGATCGTGGGATTAGGTGGAGTCACTGCAATCGACTGAAGCACAGCAGCCGTAACGGTCAAAACCGTTGAGCCCGTGATGCCAGTCAGCGTCGCCGAAATGTTCGACGTCCCTGTGCCTACGCCCGTTGCGAGCCCCCCTGCCGTGATCGTTGCAACCGCTGGGGTCGCCGAGGCCCACGTCACCTGGCTCGTCAGGTTCTGCGTCGAATTGTCGCTGAACGTCCCCGTCGCCGTGAACTGTTGCGTTCTTCCCTTTGCGATCGACGGATTCGCCGGCGTCACTGCAATCGACTGGAGCACCGCGGCCGTAACGGTCAAAACCGTCGAGCCCGAGATTCCAGTCAGCGTCGCCGAAATGCTCGATGTGCCCGTG
>JBGPZR010000455.1:0-2113 GCA_041493845.1 Terriglobia bacterium
CTTCGAGCTCAGGCCGCGCTCGACTGCTTTCTTGGCGAGCAGTCCTGCGCCGAGCATGAGCGAGGGATTCGAAGTGTTCGTGCAGCTTGTGATCGCGGCGATCACCACCGAGCCGTCGCTCAGTTCGAACTTGTCGCCGTTGCTTTGGACGGTGACGTGCTTCGGAGCCGCGCCGAGCGATTTCTCAAATGAGGTTTTCGCCTGGGTGAGCGGCACGCTGTCTTGCGGGCGCTTCGGCCCAGCCATCGTCGGGACCACTTTCGACAGATCGAGCTCCACCTTGTCGGAGAAAACAGGATCGAGTGTCTGATCGGTGCGGAAGATGCCTTGCTCCTTGGTGTAGGCCTCGACGAGGCGGACGCGATCTTCACCGCGAGCGGTAAAGCGGAGATAGGCGAGCGACTCCGCGTCCACGGGGAAGAAGCCCATGGTTGCGCCGTATTCGGGCGCCATGTTGGCGATGGTGGCGCGGTCGGGAAGCGTGAGGCTCGAGAGGCCCGTGCCGTAAAACTCGACAAATTTTCCGACGACGCCTTTCTTGCGCAGAATTTCCGTGACCGTCAGCACAAGGTCCGTGGCCGTGGCGCCTTCCGGCAAGCGGCCGTGGAGCTTGAATCCCACCACTGCCGGGATCAGCATCGAGAGCGGCTGGCCAAGCATGGCAGCCTCTGCTTCGATCCCGCCGACGCCCCAGCCGAATACGCCGAGGCCATTGACCATGGTGGTGTGCGAATCGGTGCCCACAAGCGTGTCTGGAAATGCGACCCACGAGCCGCCCTGCTTCTCCCTGAAGACCACGCGCGCGAGATATTCGAGATTTACCTGATGGCAGATTCCGGTGTCGGGCGGAACAACTTTGAAATTCTGGAAACCCTTTTGGCCCCAGCGCAAGAAAGCGTAGCGCTCGATATTGCGCTGCATTTCGAGATCGGCATTGAAAGCGAAAGCATTCGCGACGCCGGATTTATCCACTTGCACGGAATGATCGATCACTAACTCCGCAGGGAGCAGCGGATTGATTTTTTTAGGATCGCCGCCAAGATTGCGCATGGCCTCGCGCATAGCCGCCAGGTCCACCACGGCGGGCACGCCTGTGAAATCCTGGAGCAGGACGCGCGCAGGCATGAAGGAGATTTCTTTTTCAGTGGCGCCGGCCGCGCTGGTGGGGTCCCATCCGGCGAGCGCGCGGATATCGTCGGCAAAAACAAAATGGCCGTCTTCGTGGCGGAGCAGATTTTCGAGCAGCACCTTGAGGGAGAAGGGAAGGCGCGACACGTTGCCGATGCCGGCGCGCTCGAGCGCGTCCAGGCGGTAGATGTCGAAGGTATCGCCGCCGGCGCGCAGGGCGGACCTGACGCCGAAGGAATTTTTCGATGCGGGACTCATGCGGGGATGAACTCTCCTCTCTCTGGCACTTTGTATTCTAGCGCATTCCCCCGCGGCGGCTGCAGAGAAGAGTTTGCGGCGCAGCTCGGGCGAAGAATTGGCTCGCCTTTTCCGATCGACGTATCCCCAGCTGACTGGCGGCTGAGACGGGAGGCTGGAGCTAACGGATTTCCGCGGTGGCATGCCATAATTTCTGAGTGGCGCAATCCATGAACATTGTTCTGATCTCAACGTATGAGCTGGGGCGGCAGCCGTTTGGGCTTGCGTCGCCGGCGGCCTGGCTGCGCGAGCAGGGCGCGCTGGTGACTTGCCTTGATCTTTCGCGCGAGACGCTGCGCGAAGATGCGGTACGCGCGGCGGACTTGATTGCGTTCTACGTGCCGATGCACACCGCGACGCGGCTAGCAGTGGCGCTGCTGCCGGTGGTCGGCGAGCTGAATCCTCGCGCGCATTTGTGTTTTTACGGGCTGTATGCGCCGGTGAATGAAGAGTACCTGCGAGGGCTCGGAGTGGGAACGATTCTCGGCGGAGAATTTGAGGAGGGGCTTGCGTCGCTCGCGGCGCGGTTAGGCACGAATGGTGCAGCGGGCGAACAGGCGGAGCCGGTGGTGTCGCTTGCGCGGCAAAAGTTTCGGGTGCCTGACCGGCGGGATTTCGTACCGCTCGAAAAATATGCGCGGCTGGTGATGCCCGGCAGCGAAGCGCGCACGGTGGGCTACACGGAAGC
>JBGPZR010000171.1:0-5288 GCA_041493845.1 Terriglobia bacterium
CGAAAGCGCGGGAAGCAGCCGGGTCTGCGAGCGGGCGCCTTCCTCCCGCTTCGGCGGCGGCACATACTCCGGTACCGATCTCCCCGGCAGCACGCTCCTGGATACCTTTCCGATTAACGAACCAGCCAGCAATGCCACGCGAGAACATATATCCAATGCGTGCACCGGCATCACTAGGTAATCCCACACTCGTGCCCTTAAGGCCCAAACAGCCAGCGCCTCCGAATGTTCGACAGTAATCATCAGCACCGGCAGACTGGGAAATGCGAGCCGGGTTCGTTGCAACGGCTCAAGCTGATCCGGGCCAGGATTGTCGTACTCAAAGAAGACAGCAAGTGGGACTAGGGAGGTGACGGCCGCGGGGAACGCATTCGGCTCTCGGATACGCCTCACGTGGTAGGTGGACGGAAGGGTCGTGCAAAGGTCCGTGGCGCTGGATCGCAGCCTCAGGTCGACCCAGATCAATGTGCGGGTGTCCACGTTGGATATTCCTCGGAGCTGTGGTAGGCGTTCTGCACCTCGGCGGTGCTCCATTTCGCCTGGAATATGGTGCGTTTCAGAATGAAATCGTTTCATCCTAACGGCGCAGTCAGTACGTGCCCTGTCGGTAGAACTTTGTTGAGATTGGATTTGATGAGATTGGATCTGAATTGAGGCGAAGCCAAAAGGTTGCGCACTGCGCTTGGATCCCCTGAATCGCATCGAAACTGTCCTAGCAAAATTCAGAGGTCTAGCGGACTCTGAAGACTTGGATGATGCATAGGTTCCGCTTGACGGGCAAGAAATCTGAGGCTCATATTTCGCTGAATGCTCGAAGCATGTTCTTTAGTGCGAAGCAACCGAGTGGCTAGATTTGAACTTCAAGGGCGGTGGGGCAGTTTCCCACCACTCTCAAAAAGCTCACGATAACATTTATATTATCAATAAAATACGTTGGTAGGGGCGGTGGGGATCGAACCCACGACCTTCGGCTTAAAAGGCCGCTGCTCTACCACTGAGCTACGCCCCTCGAGAGAGGTAATACGATTCTATCGTGCGCGCCGTGAACCGGCAACCCGCGATTCTGCGGAGACTCTTTGCCGCACTTGTTCTCGAAGTTGGTTCGCCGCACGGCGTGATGGCGCGCAGGCAATTCAGTCGGCAGCCTCGCCCCGGCCTGTTCGAGCTTCACCCACTTTTGAGACCGGGCGCGCGCGTTTGCGCTTCCAGACGTAGTCCTTACGCAGCTTCTCCTGGTGCTTTTTTACTTGCGATTCGAGTTCCGCGAACGCTGCCTTCGCGCTGCCGCGGACATCCGTGCCTGCAGCCGATGCATGGAGCGTTCCGGTGGGAAGCGTGAGATTCAGCGAGAAGGTGTATTCGGTCTTCCGGGGCGTTTTCTCAAGCGAGCCATGAAGAACGACCAGGTCGGGAGCATACCGCTTCAGCAGCCGATTCAACTTTTCGATATGCCGCTTGGATTCAACCTCGACCGCCTGGCGGAATTGTTGTTCGAGATGGCTGTAGGTGATTTTCATTCGGGCACCTTGTTTCGTGTAGGATCACCAAGGGAAGGGTCATTGGCATAGAGGCGGCTTCAGGATACCGCTCCGTACACCGACTTGCAACCTGCGTTGTGGATTCAGCCGATGCGGGCCAGTGATTTGACACCGTTCGTTGAGCCGTCATACGCTCGGGTGGAGGATCTCGAGTTTCTCATCATGACCGCGAAGGCCAAATCACGTGACGAAAATCTGCCGAAGGCTGAGATTCGTGTAGGCCCGGCGGGGTGGTCCTACGCAGACTGGAACGGGATCGTGTATCCCGCGCACCGGCCGCGCGATTTTCATGAGGCGAACTACCTCGCCGGATTTTTCGACACCATCGAAATCAACACTTCGTTCTACCAGCCGCTTCGCCCACAGTTTGCGACGCAGTGGCTCGCGCGCGTAGCTGCGAATCCGCGCTTCGTGTTCACGGCCAAGCTCTGGCAGAAATTCACACACGAAGGCGGGACAACGGCCCAGGATGTTCAGGCCGTGTGCGTTGGCTTCGATCCGCTTCACCAGGCCGGAAAGCTCGGCGCGGTGTTGCTTCAGTTTCCGTTCTCGTTCCATCACTCGCCCGAAAATCTTGCGCGCCTCGAGCAAATCCTCGATTCGTTTCGCGACTACCCGCTCGTCGTTGAGGTCCGCCATGCGTCGTGGTCGCAGAAGGAATTCTACGAACTGCTCCACCAGCGCGGCGTGGGCTTCTGCAACATCGACCAGCCGGTGATCGGACGTTCCATCCAGCCCAGCGAGCGCGCCACTTCGCCGGTTGGCTACATTCGCCTGCACGGCCGGCGCTACGATACCTGGTTCACCGACGATCCCACGGCGCCTCCCGAGGAACGCTACAACTATCTCTATTCTCAGGCCGAACTCGAGCCCTGGGCCGAACGCATCCGCCACGTCGCTGAACACACGCGCACCACTTTCGTGGTGACCAATAATCATTACCAGGGAAAAGCCATCGTCAACGCGCTCCAGCTCATTCATCTGCTTACTGGCAGCAAGGTGAAGGTCCCCGAGCCGCTGCGCAATCATTACCCGCAGCTTGAATCTATCGCCAGCGAGCCGGCGAAAGAGCCGACGCTGTTTCCTCTTCCCCCTGCCTAGAACTTATGCCACCCTCAGCCATTCCCGGGCATCCAAATACAGGTGGGGCCGCAGAAGCGGCGGAATATCCATGAAGCATCTAAAACTTTCGGCCTGCCTGGCGATCGCACTCATCTCGGCTTGTGCAGCGTTCGCCCAATCTAACCGGTCGCGGGTTGACCCCGGTCACTCCACAGCCAGTCTGTATCTGCAAGCGGCGAATGATGCATCTTCGGCGCTGAATGTGGCGATCGCCAAAGTCAGCGGGACGGCATATTGGGACCGCGACAAACCTTCCAATTCAATTTTCAATCTCTCTATCTATCCCGCCGTCCAGGACTCGCAACTCCTCGCAGAGGACGGAAGTTTTCGGAAGGACGGCCTCGCAAACCTTGCTCGCTACACACTGCTGACTTTCCAATCCAAGAGCGCGGCGCTCGACCGCAGTGGAAAGCTGCTCGTCGCCGGAAACCTCACGGTCGCTTATGTGGAACGGGAAGCGAGTCAGGAGTGGTCAGCCGCGTACACCGGTGCTGTGCCTGGAGACCCAGTCGTGCGGCGTTCGACTCACGAAGTTCATCTCATAGTCGAAAATGTGGCCCCAAATGAAGGGCGAGAGTGGCCGGCCGCGAAGCCGGACCTGTTCGGTTCCATCGCAACAACTGAGGAAGCGGCACCAGGGTTAAAGCATGCGCTGAGGGATGCCGTGTGGCCGATTGTTGTCGAGGACGAGCGCTGCGAAATGCCTGCTCCCACCGCCGATATGCGGGCGTATCAGGGGGCCATTTGCTCAGGGACGCCCCTGCTCGTGGAACCAAGCGGGAAAATGCCCGCTTGGAGCAGCCAGGGTTATTCAGGGAGCATTGACCCAAATCCAGCGCTACTCCAGCATGTGAGCATCCTGCTGCGCTTGCGGCTGCTTGAACCCAAACTCCGCAAGGCGAGTGGCCTTCCTGAATAAATTCGCACGGCGTTTGAACACACTTCGACGCAATCCGCAGAAATTCATTCCGCAAAGTTGTGAAGGAATCTACTTCTTGAAGAGATCTTCGAAGGCCTTGCGCGCGTCGGTAGGACGCGCCCCGTTCCTCGCCGGCGTGCTGGGCGCCGCATAGGTGACCGGCGAAGTGTCCTTCTCGACCGTCATGCGAAGTTCAAAGAACGTGCAATCGTTCTTCGCGTCCTTCTTAGCGATGCGCTCCGGAATCGGCTGCGTGCATTCGAACTGCGCCGCGGTATCGAAATGAACGCACTGCTTGCAACTGTGCAGCTCTGCATGGCAGCGAGGGCACTGCCCGTTCGGATCGAATCCCGGCGCAATAACCGCGCCGCACGTGGAGCAGCGCGCGCGCATCACCGTCCCCACCATGCGCGGCGTCCGCGGCCCGAGCATGTCCTGCTTCGGCCGCGGCTCGCTCGGCCGGTCGGGGCGATCCGCTCGCTCTCTCTTTTTGTCCTGGGAATCGCGGTCCGCGTAACCCCTCTGCTTATACTTCCGCTCCATGGATACCTCCTGGGGGTTGTCTCATGATACTCCGAAAGCCACCGTGTAAAGCCTCAATTGCGTGTGAAGTGTGGAAAGGTAATGGATTTGTGCCGCTTCTCATTTCATGGCTCCATTGCTAGTCAAAGGGCCCGAACGCCTCCACGCTGTACACCGGAGGCAAAAAATCTGCCAGCAGGTGCCATGCGCGCCCTTCATCGCGCGTGTGAAATAGCTGTCCCGTGGAAGTGCCGAAATAAACGCCCGCGGGATCCGCCGCGTCTACGGACATGGCTTCGCGCAAAACGAGTAAATGCGCGTTGCGGTCCGGCAGCCCTTTTGCGGACCGCTGCCACGAACGTCCTCCGTCACGCGAACGGAATACGGTGAGTTTCCCGTCGGGGCAAGCGCGAAATTCGGCGCCGGTGATGGGGACTACCCAGGCCGTTCCCGGCTCCCGCGGGTGGACACCCATGCAAAATCCGAATCGCGACGTCAGCCCCTTTGAAATATCCGTCCACCGCTGGCCCGCCGAATCGCTGCGATATACGCCGCAATGATTTTGTTGGTACAGGCGCTCACCGTCCGCCGCGAGCAGCAGCTTATGCACGCACTGGCCCAGGTCCGGAAATTTCACGGGCAAGAAATCCGCGCGTGTTCCCTTGTTCCGCGGCTGCCATGTTGCGCCGCCGTTTTCGGTGAAAAACACGCCGGCAGCGGAAATTCCCACGTGCATTCTCTTCGCGTCGCGTGGGTCGGGCACGATCGAATGCAGGATCAGGCCGCCCTTACCCGGAGTCCAGCGGCTGCGCGTTTCGTGGCGGTTCAGGCCTTTCACTTCGCTCCACGTCGCGCCGCCGTCCTCGCTGCGAAATAATCCGGCGGGATCAACACCGGCATAGGCGACGCCCGGCTCGTTGGCGCGGCCTGGCCGTATGTGCCAGATGCATTTCACGGAGAGGCCCGATTCAGCGTCGTAGCGCACGCCGCCGTTGGTCCGCTGCCAGGTGCGGCCGTTGTCACGGCTGCGTTGAATGTCGCCGCCCCACCAGTCGGAAAACGCAGCCGCGAAAAATGTTTTGCGATCGCGCGGATCGAATGTGAAGTGATGGATGATCAGCCCTTTGAACAGCGGACCTTCGACAGACCATTTCTTCCGCCGCGCGTCACTCCGAAAAATAAATCCG
>JBGPZR010000087.1:0-7588 GCA_041493845.1 Terriglobia bacterium
GCTGCTTTCAATCCTTTTCGCGTGAAGAAATAAACCACCAAGATAGTGAACAGATATCCCCAGTCGCCGAACGTGCTCACCAGGACGTTTCGTGCGAAGAACACCGTAAGGAGGACAATGCCGGCGCTGTAAGCGAGCGCGGCGATGCCGAAGGTCATGTAAATCCGGCGATGGCGGCGGCCGGCCGCGGGCAAATCAATGTCCCGGCGGAACAAATATTTACGCGCCGCGGCCCTCAAATAGGCGAAGGAATCTTCCCGCAGGTTGTCGATTTCCAGGAACTGCGAGAGCGCGTAATAGCCATCGGCCTTGATCAGCGGATTCAAGTTCAACAGCGCGCCCTGAATGGCGCTGAGCAGCATCATCTTGTACGCCAGGTCGTTGATCAGCGATCCCGGAACCGTGAAATGCCAGATTAGAGCGGAGACTCCGCAGGCACAAAGCTCGATCCAGATGCCGGCGAAAATCACCCACTGGCGCCGCGACACCCGATCGAACAGCGTGATGTCCGTCGTGTCGGTGAAAAAGGCGGGCGTGAAGTAGATCAGCAGGAAGCCCATCTGGTGGACTTCACCGCCAAAATGCTTGCAGGTGAGCCCGTGGCCGAACTCATGAATTCCTCCCAGGATCATGAACAGGAGCCAAAACGCCCAGAGGTCGTATGCGGTTTTGTTCGCGAAGGAATAGAGTTCCTCGGTATCGCGCTGCACGCGGGACCAATCGGCGGCCAGCAGGTAGCCCACGGTAATGAACAAAACGAGCGAGAACAGGACAAAGCCGCGCGTGAACATCCAGCTCAGATACGGATCGATTCGCGCGAGAGTCTTATCCGGGTCCCAGGCCTTGAAGCTGATGTACAGCATGCTCGATTGGTCGATCCGGCTCTTGCGCTCATCGCGGATGCGTTCGAGCACCGCCAGATTTTTTTCGCCCAGCGAGCGTTCCCAATTGGCCGGATCAATGCTGTCAAGAAACTCGAGCACCTCGGCTTCGTCAATGGGTGCATCGGGATCGCGGAGAGTCATCTCCTGGGCGATCTCCGCGGGCGTGCGGGTGCCGTCACAAAGCGTCAGGAGTTCGTACTCAGTTGCGCCGTAGCGGTTGTAGGAGTTTGTTTCCCGGTTCTTGACGACGTAGCTCTTCTCACCGGCTACCGTCTGCTCGCTGATTCGCAGGTCACCGCGCAGCTTCGGACGGCGCAACCCCTTGGAGAGGACGCTCGAGACCTGCAGGCTGGTGGGACCGAAACGCATGGGCGATTCCGCTCGCTACGGCTTGTGGTGTGCTCCGCCGGGCCAATCCACGCGCACAGACATTCCGGGGCGCAGATCCGAGAGGCCCGAGCCGGTCAGTTGCGCGGTGACGTTGTAGCTATCGCTCGCAGGATCCACCGTCGGACCTACATTTACGATCCGCGCAGTCAGCGCGCGGCTGGAGTCGCCCACGAGCGAGAGGCTCACGGGCGCGCCGCGCTCCGGGCGCCGCCCCGCGGACTCCGGCACCTGGAACTGCACGAGCAGCGGCGAGAGCTGGCTGATTCGAAAACACTTGTCGGTCTTGGATACGCCCTGGCCCATGCGGATGTAGCGGTGCGCCACCATGCCCGCGAAGGGCGCGCGAATCCGCGTCTTATCCAGTTCTGCCTCCAGGCGCCGGATTTCTGCCTGCGTCTTTTCCAGATTAGCCTTCCAACTGGCCAGGTCAAATTCAGCGCCCTTGGCCTCAAATTCCGCGTGCTCGAGATCGGCTTCACTGCTCAGGCCGTACTCGCGCAGCTTCTGCTGGCGGCGGTAATTGGCGGCCTTGGCCTTTACTTCCGCGTCCTGGTAGCCAACATTATTCTGTGCCACGCGATGATCTGCCTGGGCTTTTTCCAGCTCCGCCGTGATGGTGCGATCATCCAGGCGCGCCAGAATTTCTCCCGCCCGCACACTGCTGCCCTCATCCTTTATAATTTCCGCGACCACGCCGTCGGTCTGCGTGGGCACGTCCACCTGGTGCTCGACGGAAAGCACGGTCAGGATATCGCCTATCTCGCTGGTCTTCGTGGCCGCCGCAGGAGCAGGTGGTTGCGCAGCAGGCGCAGAGGGCGGAGCGCTGGGGCTCGATGCGACCGAGGAGTTGTCACAGCCGGTCACGGCCAATGCCAGTGCTCCGGCAAGAATCCAGATCGCACGTTTTTTCATTTTCCTTACCTCGTCTCCCCTACGGCATCCAGGCCCAGAGTTTCTGCCAAATCCAGCGGAACGGCGCACGCAACAAAACGTACCCGACCGAATACCAGCCGCTCTCAAACCATCCGCCAGCGGCCCGGATCCGCGCGCGCCCGACCATGCCGTTGCGTGCGCGGCCGCCGGTATTTTCGAAAACAGCACGAACCAGAAAATACTGATCGCCGGCATCAGCGCGCGTTTGCGCCCCGAGCCGCTCGACGGTCCCGTTAAATGTCTTCGTCGGAAATGCATTGAGCTTCAGCGTGACGCGTTTCCCCGGGCGGAGCAGCCCTAGATCCGATTCCGGAACGCTCATTTCCGCGGCCATAGGATTCTGCGCAACGATTTCGCAGAACCCTTCGCCGGGCTTCACCATCGTCCCGGCTTTTTCTTCCACTTTCGGAGTCACCACCATGCCGGCGATGGGTGCCACGAGTTGAGCGGCTGCCACTCGCTGTTGCTCGAGCTGGACTTCGGCGGCGTGGAGGTCGGCGCGAATCTTTGCCTGGCCCGCCGCCGCGGGATCATTGTGAAATTCGGCTTCGGCGAGTTCGCGCCGCGCTTGCGACAGAGCTGCCTCGGCCTGCGCCAGTCTTACGCGGCCCTCGCCATTGTAGAGCTGCGCCAGCAACTGGCCCTTCTGCACACTATCGCCTTCGTGCACCAGGATTCGCTGAACGATTCCTCCGTCAATCGTGCTTACGATGCGGCGCTCGGCGGGAACAACGGTCGCGTCCGTACCCACGCGCATGGGCCAGGGGATAAAAACGAGCAACGCAGCGATAATCCCGGCGCGCTCCAGGTATTGGCGCCAGCGTCCCTCGGGCACCACGGAGAGCAGCCTCTTTTTCTGGGCCGCCAGCGGCTGAAGGAAATTGGCCAGCGGCACCTGCTGGTAGAGCTGCGCATTGCGAATGGCAACCGTAGTCTGGTTGGCGAGGATGGCTACCGTTTCCTTGTTGCTCTCGTTGAGAAAGTCCGGCTCGCTGCTCAAAAGCGCCAGGGCCCCCAGCGTGCCCTGATCATCGCGCAGCGGCAAAGCGTAGAAGCCCTTGTACTCATGGGCTTCCAGGAAGGAAACCACCTGTGCCCGCGCCTCCTCCGGCTCCAGGTGCCAACCATCTTCATCCATGTCCGCCGAGATGGGATTCTCCTGCTCCGCGACCCATTCCAGCCGCTCGCGCAATTCGCTCATCTCGCGCGTCTTGGGAACTTCGGTCTCACCCGAAACGGCGCCCAGCACAAACCGTCTGCGATCGAAGAAGCCGATCACGCAGCGGTCAAACGGGACTACAGTGGCGGCATTCTGCACTACGGTAGTGAGAACGTGGTCGAGATCGAGTGTGGAGGTGATTTCCCGGGAGATTTTCAGCAGCGCATCGAGGGCATGGACCTGGCGCTCGGATTCGAGCAGGTTCGCGTTGTGCAGCGCAACGGCGGCCTGCTCGCTGATACTCGAGAGGAAGAATAGATCGTCTTCGTTGAACGGCGTGCCATCATTTTTGTTCAGCAGCTCGACCACGCCGAGCACTTCATCATCTTTCCGCAGCGGCGCGCCCATCCACGACTGAATTTCGAATTCACCCGCGGCCTTCCGCCGTTCCTCGAGTCCCGCCTCTTCCGTTGCGTCTTCCACGAGCTTCGGATTTGCCTGCTGGGCAATTTCGCCGAGAAGTCCTACGGTGAGTGATGTGCGCGAGTCTTCTTCAACCGTGGGATCTTCGCCGGCCTGTTGCGCGACGTAGAGCTCATCGGAATCGGGATCCGCAAGCCATAGATTGCATGCTTCGGCGCCAAGGATGTCGCGAATTTTGCCTGCCACGATGGGAAGAAGTTCGCCGAGCTCGAGCGTGGACGTAAATGTCCGCCCCAGGTCGTACAGCGCGGTCAGGCGTTCGAGAGTGGCGAGCTGTGCGTGGCGTTCTCCCTCGATGGCGCCCAGGTTCGTAAGCGCCTGCCCAGCCAGGCGGCTCGCTTCTTCGAGGAAATGCACATCTTCGGCGGTGAAATCTCCGCCGCGCTTGTTGAGGACTTCGACGACGCCTTCCGGGCCCTGGGCCCCCGGCAACGGAGCGTACAGCGCCGATTTCACGCGGGTGCGGCTGGTTTCCTCGAGATGCTCGAGCGCTTCCGGAGATATCTCCCGTGCGGAGAGGCGGGACGAGGCAGCTGATTCGTAAACAACCACGAGCGGCCCTTCCGTGACGGCTTCTTCGACAGGATTGAGGCGCTCGCCGGGCTCGGTCCAGTGCATCCGGCAGGCCAGCCCTTCGGCGGCGGGTTCGGAGATCCATACCAGCACAGCGCGCGCTCCCAGCGTTGCGCCGACCCGAGCCGCAAATGTCTTCAAAAGGGTGTCCTGGTCGCGGCAGGCCAGAGACACGCTCGCTAGTTCGAAGAGCGCGGAAGTTGTTTCCATAGCTCTCCCAGGGTGGGGACAAGTTCGCTCTCCCATCGCGGGATCGGTTCCGCACAGAGTGTGGGGAGGGAACGCGCGCAGCCTAACAAATGCAGCGCTCACGCGTCAAGGAAGTGTACTCGGGAGGCGGGGAAGGCACCCACTTTCTCGCAGCCCCTTGATTGGCGGACGCAATTCAGTTAGCTTTGCAACGCGCACAGAGGCACCCTTGAACATCAGCATCCGTAAAGCTGGTCGAGCAACCATTCTGGATCTCGATGGGCCGCTGAAGCTGGGCGATGCCGAGGAATCCTTCCGCAATCAGATCCAGCAACTGATTGACGCCGGCTCCACGCACGTCGCCGTGAACCTCGCCGGCGTGACCGAACTCGATAGCTCGGGCATCGGCGCGCTGGTGCGTTCCTTTACTACCTTGAAGCGCGCTGGTGGGAAGTGCACCTTCTACGCGCCCAGCAAGCGCGTGATGATGCTGCTGAAAATGGTCCGCCTGGATAGCATCCTCGATCTCGCCGAAGACGAAGCCGCCGCTCTCACCCGCATTTAGGTGCCATCCGGTTCGCTCGGCACTCCGCACACGTAATCAGTCCTGAAGGCATACGTCTCCGCCGCAGCGGACTGCTGCCCATTTGAGGAGAATCAGGTATTGGGGGGGTCGCTACCGCCGGTCGAGAGCGGGATGGCGAACGTCGCGGCCGGCGACGAAATAGATGACGTCTTCGGCGATGTTTGTGGCGTGATCCCCGATGCGCTCGAGATTTTTTGCCACCAGAATCAGCTCGAACGCCGCAAACACCACCGCGGAATTTTCCATCATGTAGGTGAGCAATTCGCGGAAGAGCTGGTCGCGCAGCCGGTCCACCTGGTCATCCCGCTGCAGGACGCTCTGCGCCAGATCGAGATCGCTACGCACCAGCGCGTTCAGACTGTCGCGGACCATTCCTTCGGCCAGCTCGCTCATGCGGGGCAAATCCACGTAGGGCTTCACCTGCGGATGGCGCAGAACGCGCAAGGCGGATTGCGCGATGTTCACGGCCTGGTCGCCGATCCGTTCGAGGTCGCAATTGATGCGCGAGACGGCAAGAAGAAAGCGCAGGTCCGCGGCCATGGGCTGCTGCAGCGCCAGCAGGCGCTGCACGCGCTCGTCAATTTCAATCTGCATTTCGTTGATGGCGTCTTCCTCGCTGAGCACGGTCTCGGCGAGGTGTTCTTCGGCGTCCAGCACGGCGTGCACCGCCTGATGGACAGCGCGCTCGGCCAGGCTGCCCATCCACAGCAGCCGCTGCTTCAATTCTTCCAAGTCATGTTCGAAATGACGTTCCATGTATCCTCAATCCCTTCCCATCTCTGCCGCCTGGGCCTGCACCGGAAAACGAAAGCGGCTCTAGCCGAATCGGCCGGTGATGTAGGCCTCCGTGCGCGGATCGGTGGGCGTGGTAAACAGCTTCGATGTTTCGCTGTGCTCGATTAGCCTCCCGTCGAGCATGAAGGCCGTGAAATCGCTCACGCGCGCGGCCTGCTGCATGTTGTGGGTCACGATCACCATGGTACAGCTGTCTTTCAATTGAAACATCAGCTCTTCGATTTTCGCGGTGGTCACCGGATCGAGCGCCGAGCACGGCTCATCGAGCAAGAGCACTTCCGGATCCACTGCCAGGGCGCGCGCGATGCAAAGCCGCTGCTGCTGGCCGCCCGAGAGTGCGAACGCGGATTTCTTCAGGTGATCTTTCACCTCTTCCCACAACGCCGCGCGCCGCAGGCTGTGTTCTACCAGATCGTCCAGGCGGCCCTTGTAGCCGTTGATGCGCAGGCCGTAGGCCACATTTTCATAAATGGATTTCGGGAAAGGGTTGGGCCGCTGAAACACCATGCCCACGCGCCGCCGCAGGCCCACCACATCCATCTGCAGGATGTCCTGGCCGTCCAGGAGAATTTCTCCTTCCACGCGCGTATTGCGGATGATCTCATTCATGCGGTTCAAGGTGCGCAGAAAAGTGGACTTTCCGCAACCGGAGGGGCCAATCAGAGCAGTAACTCTATTGGCAGGAATCTTCAGATTCACACCAAAAATAGCCTGTTTGGGTCCGTAGAAGAAATCGAGCTTGGAAATCTGAAAGCGCACCGGCGCCTCCTTTTCCGAGGCCGTCGTTGACGGGTCCGCCATCCGCACATGCGGCGCAAAATTTGGGGCGGCGTTCTTTCCATGCGTGGCAGAGGCCATATCAAACGCTCCGGACCGAGCCGTGGCGATTCAACGCCAGCCGGCAGCCCAGGTTTGCGAGCAGAACAAGCATCAGCAGGACCAGGCCGGCGGCCCACGCTTGCCGGTGCCAATCATCGTAGGGCGCGATGGCGTAAGTATAAATCATTACCGGGAGCGAGGCAGTGGGCTGTCGCCAGCCGGGACTCCAAAAACGATTGCTGAACGCGGTGAACAGCAGCGGGGCGGTTTCGCCCGCGACACGCGCCAGCGCCAGCAGCATCCCCGTCAGGATTCCTCCGCTGGCCGCCGGGAGGACGACGGTAGCGATCGTCTTCCACTTGCTGGCCCCCAACGCCATAGCGCCCTCGCGCAAGCTGCCGGGCACGGCTCGCAGAAATTCTTCCGTGCTGCGCACCGTGACGGGGATGACCATCATTCCGAGCGCAACAGCGCCGGCCAGCGTCGAGAAATGCTTTACCGGGAGAACCACCAGCGAATACGCAAAAATGCCGATCACAATCGAAGGCACGCCGTTCAGCAGGTCCGTCGTATAACGAATTACGAATGAAAAAGTCTTGCCGCCGAATTCCGCAAGATACACCCCCGCGAGCAGCCCAACTGGAAGACCCATGACAGCCGCCAGCAGCAGCAGTTTCAGGCTGCCCAAAATTGCGTTGGCCATTCCGCCGCCCGCTTCTCCCACCGGCTTCGGCAGCTTGGTAAAGAAATCCCAGTTCAGCGATGCGCCGCCATGCA
>JBGPZR010000153.1:0-5735 GCA_041493845.1 Terriglobia bacterium
CGGCAATACGCATAGAGATTGTAGAAATGCTGGTGCAGGTGCCGGGGCAGGAGCCAGGAGACGACGTTGAAATTCTCGTAGTGATGCGTCGCCAGCCAGCGCGTGTAGCGCTCGGCTTCCGAGGGGGCGCAACCTGCCGCAGGCAGATGGCGCGCGATTTCCAATTCAGGTGTAGCCAGCATGGAGCCCTGACGCGGGCGACGGTTAGGGGATGACGGCGGTTTTCAGCTCGCCATTCCGATGCTTCATGTGCTCGAAGACGTGCGGCAATTCTTCGAGCGGCACTTCGCCGGTAATGAAATCACTCGAACGAATTTCTCCGCGCGCGATGGTATCGAGCGCTTCGCGGATGAACCGCGGCGTGTGATGGAACGTGGACTTGATGGTGATCTCCGAATAATGGAGCGCCGCAGGATCGAAATTAACCTGTGTTCCCCGCGGACATCCCCCGAACAGGTTCACCGTTCCGCCCTTGCGCACCATCTGCACCGCCCATTGCCAGGTGGTCGCCGAGCCCACCGCTTCAATCACCGCGTCGGTGCCGCGGCCACCCTCGCTCAACTGGCGAACCAGGTTCACCGGGTTCTCGATTGTCGTGACGTCGAATGCGGCAATCGCGCCCAGCCGCTCGGCCGCGCGAATCTGGCTCTTGCGCTTGCCCAGCGCGATCACGCGCACCTGCCGGCTGGAAAGAACTTTGATGAACTTCAGGCCGATGGGCCCGCAGCCGATCACCACTGCCGTGTCGCCCGGCAGGATGCCCGTTTCATGAACGCCGCGCAGCACACAGGCCAGCGGCTCGGCCATGGCCGCATCCACAAACGAAACCTTGTCGGGAATTTCGAGCATGTTCTGCCGGACGATTCTTCCCGGAATGCGAATGAATTCTGCGTACGCACCGTTGTTGAACAGCAGGTCTTCGCAAAGGTTTGGCTGTCCCTTGCGGCAATAGAGGCACACGTTGCAGGGCGCCGAATTCGAAGGCACCACGCGCATGCCCTTGTGCACCCCGCCGTTCACGGCGCTGCCCTTCATCTCCACCACACCCGCCAGCTCATGTCCAAAAAGTGCGGGCAGCTGAATCATGCGCGCGTGGAATCCTTGCTTCCAGACCTTCAAGTCCGTGCCGCACGTCAGCGCCACTTCCACGCGCACCAGCACATCGTCTTCTGCCAGGTGCGGAATATCCACCCGCTCGATTTTCAGGTCTTCACGACCGTACAGCACGGCCGCTGTCATGTGACCGTTCGTTTCCATTCTCATGCGTGCGTTATCACCACTTTCAATGTATTATCCGCCGGCCGGGCCGCCAATTCCAATGCATCGGCAATCCGCTCGAGCGGAAACCGGTGGGAAATTAGTTCGCGCACCGGCAGCCGGCGCTCGAAAACCAGCGCGGCCGATTCCTCCTGATCCTCCACCGAGGCACTGTAGCTGCCGAGGATTTCCTTCTCTTCGACCCCCACTGCCGAGACTGGGAACTCGACTTTCATCACCGGGTCGTTATATGCAAAGAGTAACACGCGCCCACCCGGCCGCGCGAGTGCCAGGGCCTCCCCCACCAATGACGGGTTGGGCACAGCTACGAGCACGGCATCGGCGCCCCTTCCGCTTGTCTCGCGGCGCATTTCCTCGAGCAGGCTGGCAGCCGCCGGGTCGAACGATTTCTCCGCCCCAAACCGCTCGCTGGCCGCCCGGCGCCCCGCCATCGGGTCGCTCGAAAACACTCTAGCCCCTTCGTACTTCGCCAGCATCATCAGCAGCAACCCAATCGGCCCTTGTCCTATCACCAGGACTGTTTCACCCGGCGCCACACGCGCCTTGCGCACCGCTTTCAGGCAGGTGTTCACGGGCTCGACGAATGTGGCGTCTTCAAATGTGACGTCGGCGGGCAGTGCGAGCATTCCCCGCTCAACGATCCAGGGCATCGCGCGCACATATTCCGCGAAGCCGCCGCCATTCGGGTCAAAACCTGCCGTCAGCCCGACTTTCTTGTACCCCGCGCACTGCGAAAACAATTTGCGCTCGCAATAGAAGCACGCCCCGCAGGGAATGTGATGGAAGCTGACCACGCGGTCGCCGGGCTTGAATTTCTTCACGCCGCGCCCAACTTTGACTACCGTCCCCGCCAATTCGTGCCCCAAAATTTGCGGCGGTGCGACAAACCCGTGATGGATTTTCTTGATGTCCGTGCCGCAAATCCCGCAAGCCGCCACGCGAAACAGCACTTCGCCTTCGCCAATTTCCGGGATGGGCACCGATTCCACCACCACGCGCCCCTTGCCGCGATAGACTCCTGCGCGCATCAGGCCCGCTGCCTTGTGCGCTGTCTGGTGCGATTCGAGTTGTGTAACCGTCTGGCTCATGGTCGTGTCAATTGCCCGCCACCGAGGTCCTCAATTCCAATGGCATCGCCTTTTCTGCGACCCTCGCCACATACAGATCCAAAAACTGTGCGAGCGTTTCCGCTGCGCGCTTGCTGTTCTGCCCGAGTCTCATCAAGCCCGGCAGCGATTGGGGATGGCGCGCTACCTGCCCCAGCACACGCGGAATGCTCACTTGCCCCTCTTCCGTCAAGATCTCACTCATATCAAGCGGCAAATCCTCGCTTAGCGTATCGCTGATGGCTCGTATCGCGACGGTAGGAATACCGTAAGCTCTTGCCTCGCGCAAGATTTCGAAACTCTCCATCTCCACCGCATCAGCCTTCGCGCCGAGAAGACGCTTCTCCTCCGCGCTCGCCACCACATGATTCGCGCTGTAGAACTGCTCCACCACCGCCGCGCCGCTCTCTGCTGCAAATGAAATCAGCGCCCCGCTGCTCTCTAGCACTTGATTCTCTTCGCCGCGTGAATTCTCGGAGAACACGCCTTGAGCCGCCAGCACCTGGCCAATCTGATACGCAGATCGCAATCCGCCGGCGAGCCCCGACGAAACGCAAATATTGATCGACTCGTGTTCGCCCCGCAGTACCTTCGCAGCCGCGAGCGCCGCTTGTTTGGGCCCGGCTCCGGTAAGCACTACTCCTACTTCAGCGCCTCCAATTTCGGCGAACTGACCATCCGCCGCGCCCCATTTTCCGCCGCGAAAGTTGTGCATCGCACGCCACGGAGCGAATTCGTTCTCGAGCGCAAATGTGACTAGTATCTTCAAATCAATTTCTCTTGCCTCGGATAGCCATACGAACAGCCTGGCTTGTGCTGATAACTTGCCGGGCGACGTGGCTTACAACTATCCCCGTGGCGCCGGTGAAAAGCGTGGTCATAAAATGCGGAATACCTCGTCCTGCGGTTGGGCCGCGGGCGCTACCGCCACCGCGCGCTTTTGCGATGAGCCATTTCCGTTTCCGTTGCCGTTCCCGTTGCCTTTGGAATGCCCGTTGCCATTGTTATCGGCGGGCTTCCCGATCAACCCGCCCATTTTCCCGGAGAGCGTCCAGCTCAGCATTTTCCAGGTGTCACCCAGTTTCTTATTCCCGCCCAGCACCGCCGATGCCTCATACCCGGCGTGCACCATGCAGTCTTCGCAGCGCGGGTCGCGCCCGCGGCCGTATTTTTCCCACTGCGTGTTCGCGATGAAATCTTTGAAGTTGTCGTGGTGCGCGTCGGTCATCAGGTAGCAGGGACCCTTCCAGCCGCGCGGGTTGTAAGTCGGATTGCCCCAGGCGGTGCACATTAATTCACGCTCG
Organism: Terriglobia bacterium; assembly: GCA_041493845.1. GTDB lineage: Bacteria > Acidobacteriota > Terriglobia > Acidiferrales > UBA7541 > Palsa-295. The sequence goes on from JBGPZR010000153.1 coordinate 3,689, forward strand.
CCACGAAGGAATTCCATGTAAATCGGCGAGGTGACGATGTTGTAGCGTTCGAGCAGCTGGCTGGCCTGCTGGAATTTCTCGCGAATCTCCGCGCGCGACATGAAAATTTCCTTCGTCATCACGGCAGCGTAGGAGTAAGCCGGCGAAAGCATGTGGCCGTCCACGCCCAGCTTCTGCAGATAGGCGAACAGTTCGGCAATTTCTTCGATCTCTGTTTCCTTGTAAATCGTCGTATTCGACGTGACCAGGAATCCCGCGGCTTTGGCAGCCTTGATGCCCTCGATTGCTTCGCGGAACACGCCGTCGCGCTCGACGCAAATGTCGTGCGTCTTCTCGAGCCCGTCCAGGTGCACGTTGAAAAATAACCGCGAAGTGGGCTTGAATTCGCGCAGGTGTTTGCGAATGAACATGCCGTTGGTGCAGAGATAAATGTGCTTCTTGCGCACGAGAATTTCGCTCGTCAATCGCCCGATTTCAGGATAAATCATGGGCTCGCCGCCGCAAATCGAGACAATCGGCGCGCCGCATTCATCCACCGCCTTCAGGCATTGCTCAACCGTCAGCATCTCGTTGATGGTGGACTTATACTCGCGGATGCGCCCGCAGCCCGTGCACGTCAGATTGCATGCGTGCAGCGGCTCGAGCATCATCACCAGCGGAAATTTCTCCGCCCCAGCGATGCTCTTCTTCGCCAGGTACCCGGCCATGCTGGCGGTCAAGCTCAAAGGAACTCTCATCCATTACCCCCGTCTCCGGTTAGATGCTGTATCTCTTCCGCAGGAACCTGCATGGCATAAAAATTTCGCCGCCCTTTGCGCATATTGTCATAGCGCGCCAGCGCATACAGCGGGAAGGAATTTCGATACAGATGATACTTCAGGTAAAACACGCACGGGAAACCCGTCCCCGTGAATTCTTGCTCGTCCCACGATCCATCTTCATTCTGGTGCTCGACGAGCCAGGCCGCAGCCCGTTCGGAGGCGGGATCCGCGGCGCCCACCGTTGCCAGCAGGCCGATCAATCCCCAGGCAGTTTGCGAAGCCGTGGGCTTCCCTTTGCCTTTCAGCGCGGGGTCGCAATAGGAAAGAATGGATTCCCCAAAGCTGCCGTCCGGATTCTGCACTGAGCGCAGCCAGTCCGCAGCGCGCTGGGAGTCGGGGTGCGACGCCAGGCCAATCGTTTCGAGCGCACGAAGCACGCCGCTCGTCCCGTAAACGTAGTTCACGCCCCAGCGCCCGTACCACGAGCCATCCGGCGTTTGATCCTTCCGCAGGAATTCCCGCGCACGTTCCAGCACCGGATGCGTCGCAGACCAGCCCATTTGTCCCAGGCATTCCACCGCGCGGGCGGTGACGTCTGCCGTCGAAGGATCCAGCATTGCATTGTGGTCCGCAAATGGAATGTGATTCAAAAATTGCAAATTGTTTTCGTGATCGAAAGCGCCCCAGCCACCGTCGTTGTTTTGCATGCTCACGAGCCAGGCAAGCCCGCGCTGGATGGCCCCGCGCAGCCGGCCGGACTCGGGATCGGCCACGCGCCCAAGGGCCATCAGAACGAATGCAGTGTCGTCCACATCGGGGTAGAAGTCGTTTTGAAATTCGAATGCCCAGCCACCCGGTGCGGCTTTGCGATTTTTCACCTGCCAATCGCCCGCGCCAAGAATCTGTTGATCCAGCAGCCAGCGCTCAGCCCTGATCAGCGATGGGTGCGCCGGATCGACTCCCGCTTCTTCGAGCGAAACCATGGCGATGGCCGTATCCCAAACCGGTGAGATACAGGGCTGCATGCGAATTGTGTCACTCTCCTCGATTTCATAGCGCGTAAGATACCCAATTTCACGCGCCACCAGCGGATCGTCTGCGCTTTCCCCTTCCGCGAGCAATGCGTAGATCGAATTCATCATCGCCGGGTAAATGGTCGCGAGTCCTTCGCTGCGTTCCAGCCGCTTGAGCATCCATTTTCGCGCGCGTGCGAGCGCCGTCTTTCGGAATGGCTTCCACGGAGAATGCTCGTAGAGTTTAACGGCCCGGTCCAGTGCCAGGAAAAC
>JBGPZR010000140.1:0-6038 GCA_041493845.1 Terriglobia bacterium
CGAGATGAGCCAGGGCCAGGCTCTCGAGCCGTGCGTCGTGCGCGCGTTCGGCGAGGGCGATGGCGGTCAAGTATCCGGTGAGTGCTGCGTCAGCATGATTGATGCGTGTTTCGTCGTCCGCCAGTTGAATCGTGGCGAAAATTTCTTGCTGCACTGTCGCGATGGGATCGTCCGGATGCGCCGCGGCAAGCCGGAGGAAAGCTTGCCAGTGACGCGCAGCGGCGGCGTGTTCGCCCTTCTGGTCCAGAGCCTGGGCGAGATAGAGTTGCGCGTTCGGCTGGTTCGGATTCACGTCCACAGCTTTCTCCCAGGATTCCACGGCCTCTTCAGGGTGGCCCAGTCGCGCAGCAAGCAGTCCATAATTCATCAGCGCGTCGGAATCGCGAGGAAACATCTCCAGCATTTTGCGGTAATGCTCGAAGGCGTTGGCATAGCGGCCATCTTCAAGCATGGCGCGCGCGCAAGCATGCTGCAGCGCTGTGTTGTGTGGATTGATGGCCACGGCGCGCGTCAATGCCGCGACGGCGGCGTCGCGCCGGCCTGTTTTCGTCTCCGCGGAGGCAATACGCGCTTCGAGCATGCTGTCGTAGGGATTCATGCGCGCCGCGCGGTGAAGAGCAGCGAGATTCCCTTCGTTCGTGCCGAGCGCAAAATGAACCTGATCCATGCCGCCCCAGAGAAAAAGCAGGGCCGTGAGCGCGATGCGGAAAAGCGGCGCAGCAAAAATGCGGGCTCCCCACCGGCGCGCCGCTCCACGCATTCGGGAATCCTCTGCTGCATCCGCGCCTGCTGCCGCTTTTTCGCCGCGATCAATCAATAGCGAGGCGATCCGCGAATCACGCAATTTCCAGAGCGCGCCATCGAGCAGGAAATGATGGATGTTCACAAGTGCGGTAAAAATCAGAAAGCTGGTGGTGAAGTCGTAGTGAAAGATGTAGCTCACCAGCCACGGCCCGGGAATGAACAGCGCGATGCCACCCGCAATCAGCGTGAGGAAATAAGTGATCATGCGCCAGGGGGACTCGCCGGCGGCGCGGGCTTCGCGTTGCTGGTAGTAACTCGTAATCCAGATGTACTGCGCCGAGTGCAGCACGGCCAGAACCCCGCTGCTGTAACGCGTCTGCGGGATCTGGTAGTCCGCGCGCAATTCCAGAAGCGTGGGCAGGACGAACCAGAGAAATTGCGTGAACACGAGTGTCAGCGGCGCAGCCATCGTTCGCAGGCTGCTGCGGCGAACCAACGGCCGGAATGCCATGAACGCGAACAGTGCGAACGCTGCCCCCAGTACAAGGCGCAACGGCAACGTGAATTTCGCCGGCAGACCGAGCGAAAGAATCAGCGGATCATTTGAGCCGCCGGTTCCAAAACTCGCGAGCAGCATCAGGTACGAAGCCACAAACGCTGCGTGCAGCCAGCGGCGTTCGGCCGGCGTCACCTGCGCGCCAGCACGCCGCGCGAACATCATCATGATTCCGTAGTTCTGGCCGGTGTAATGCCAGGGGCTCCAACAAATGTAGAGCGTGAAGACCCAGGGCACCCAGCGGTAGGAAGCGTGCAGCAAGATTCCGGTAAGAATGAGGAGCAGCGTGAGATGCAGTGTGAAGAATTTGTATTTCTCGAAGTCTTCGCGCGTGTGATAAGCGCGATAGATTGTGGCCATGAAGTGAGGGTAGTTGAAGATTAGGGCGAGGAGATAAAACCCGACGGCCCAGCCGTGCGCGTGAGATCCAGTCAGCCAGGTGGCAATCGCCAGGAGTGGCGCAGACCAAGCGCCGCATCCCACCAGCAGGTCGAGCCAGGGACGATAGATCCACGGGCCTCTCGGCGGCGCCGTAGCGGGTGAAATTGAAATCGATTCGGCCTGTGTGCCCAAGCGAAACGTCCTCAAGGAGCCAGTGTACGTCGGTCGCCCGCCAGGCTTTCCTCCCGCTCGTGCGCGTATATCGAAAACGTCAATCACAGGGCCTGTGACCCGGGTCACATCCCCCCGTGACTCCCTTCACTGACGCCGGGACCCGCATTGTCTAAACTGGATTTGATTGCGACTGGCGCATGTCCGCGGTAAGAGGAGGCGCATCATGGAACGCTCATCTCTTGTCCCGCCGAATCGTCTCGAGAAAACGGAAGAATTGATTTGCACTCAATGCGGAAAACCGTATCACTCGCACCAAGTGGCTGACGGCGCTGAGCAGTTGTGTAACCGCTGCTTCGAAGCGCAATTCAGCCCCGCCACCCCGGAGCATCTGGCCATGCTGGGCGGCAAGGAAATTGACGCAGACCTCGTCGCCGCTTGATTTCCCAGGCCCTCGCTCGCTTCTCGCAGCAAGCGGATCATCCGTAGGAAGATCCCAGCGCCGATTCTGGGCGGCAACGCAGCCGCGCCCATAATAATTCTTAGAACTCACGCCAACGCCCCCCGGCATCATGCCTCTTGCGAAGAGAAGGCTGTTTGAGCCAGCATGACCGTCCGCCGCAAAATTGCTGGCATTCGGTGGTCGAGATAGGGAAGAATTCCCCTGCCAGCTTTCAGCTCGGAGAAATTTCACATGAATCCGACCATCCAGGAGATTCTCGCTTCCTACAACGCTTCGGCGCCGCTGGCGGAGGCGCACACCATTCCGGCGCTGTGGTACACCGACGCGCGAATCGCCGATCTCGAGCTTCGGAATGTTTTCGCGCGCACCTGGCAGGCCGTTGGCCGCAAAGATCAGGTGGAGAAGCCGGGGCAGTATGTCACTGCCACAGTCGCGGGCGAGCCGATCGTGGTGGTGCGCGGGAGCGACAATCAACTGCGCGCGTTCTTCAATGTGTGCCGGCATCACGCCATGACGGTGATGACCGAACCGTGCGGCACGGCGCAGCATTTGCGCTGCCCCTACCACGGCTGGACGTACAACCTCGAGGGCGAACTTCGAGGCATCACGGAATTCGAAGGCGTCTGCGATTTCGATCGCGCCAAGAATGGATTGGTTCCCGTCCGCGTCGAGACATGGGAGAAATTCGTTTTCGTGAACCTGGATCCGCAGGCGGCGCCGCTTGCAGATTTTCTGGGTGAGCTGGTCGGGCGCGTTCAGCCGCTGGGACTTTCCGGATTGAAATTCGTCGAGCGCCGCAGCTACACGCAGCAGTGCAATTGGAAAGTGTACGTGGATAACTTTCTCGACGGCGGCTATCACGTGCCGCACATGCACAAGGGACTGAACAGCGTCCTCGACTACACGAATTACACGATTGAAAATCTCGACCGCTGCTGCGTGCAGTCGAGCCCGGTGGCAGTGGACAGCAGCTCGGAATCGAATGCTGCAGCGACGCGCAAGGGCGATCGCGCTTACTATTTCTGGCAATATCCGAACTTCATGCTCAACTGGTATGAAGGATACCTGGACACGAACTTTGTGATTCCGCTGGGCGTGGATCGCTGCGAAGTGATTTTCGATTTTTATTTTGCGGACACGAGCGCGGCGCAATTGCCCTACATTCATCAGAGCATTGAGGTGAGCGAGCGCGTGCAGCAGGAAGACATCGTGATCTGCGACGGAGTGCAGCGCGGATTGAGCTCGCGTGCGTACCAGACGGGGCGGCTCTCCGTGCGGCGCGAAGCGGGCGAGCATTTATTCCACCGCTTGCTGGCTGCAGATTTGAAAGACGTTCGCGCTGCCGCCGCGCGATGAACTCGCAGAGTGTTTGCGGGCGCTCTCGCTGGCCGGAGCGTCAGAGCCATCTGCTGCCAATATGGCTCTTGCAGCAGGCCAATTGCAAGAGGGTCTCCAGAGTTTTCTTGAAGTGGCGGGCTGGATCATTGGTGATCTCGCGGGATAGTTTCATCCCAGGATTTCTTGCGGATGGGCGCGCCATTTTCCGTGAGGCGGCGTTCGAAGTGGTAATAGAAATTTTTCGCATCGCTGCGCAGATTGAGCACCACGCTCCAGACGAGCGTGCGAGCGGGAAGCATGACGGTGGTGGATGCGTCGGCGTGGACTGTGCTGACGGCGGGATCACTGTCCTGCACCGTGTAGCTCATCAACTCGTAGTCCTTCGTGTTGCCCCACGGATAGTGCCCTGCATCTTCGCCGCTCCAGACAACGCGCGTGACGCCGGTCATCAGGTCGCGCGTGACGGTCCCTTCCTTTGGCGGCCAAATGTCGCCCGTCGAGGAAATGCCCTCGAGCGGAGGTGCAGCTTCCACCGCAGGAAAATGCAGGCGGGCAGATGATTCCGCAGGAACGATTGGAAGCTCCAGGCGCGAAGGCTGCGCGCCTCCAAGAAGTAGTGAAGTTTCCATCGGAAATGGCGTGGGCCAGATCATGGGCCATAGAGAATTCGAAATCGCGAGGCGGATCTTGTGGCCGCGGGGGAAAACCCAACTCGTGAGGTGCAGCTCGATGGGAATGGAATAGGTGCGGCCCGGCACAAGGTCTGTGGGATTCGCGGCTGAGTCGCGTTGAGCGCCGCTCTGGCCTGCGCCGGTAATCATTGTGACGGTTCCATCGGGCGCGACATCGGAGAGGCGTGCGAACCAATCAGCGAGCGGAGCCGTCGAGGAAACTTGCAACGCCGCTTTGGGCCAGCCGAAGATCGCGGTGTCTTTTTCCACAGGCGAAGAATCATAAACGAGACTGAAAGCATCGAGCGGGCGCTGGTCAACAGTGAAATCGCCCCACCAGAATCCCGCTTCGATACCGACTGAGGGCACGTAATTCAGATGGTGGATCCCGGCCACGGCTATCTCAGTCTTGAGAGTGTGGTCCGGGAAGAGATTGAAGGTTTCTGTAGTGAGACCGGCGGGCGGCCAGGATTTTTCGGCGCGCCACTCGCCGGGAATTTCTTTGATGTTTGGATCCGGCGGATACGGGCGGCGCATGTAAACCTCGAATCGCGGCTCGTCCATGATCCCGTTCTGCTTTCCTTTCAGCCAGTAATCCCACCAGCGCGTGGCTTCGTCACGCCACTCGATCGCGGGACCGGGCTCAGCTTCGTGCGGGAATGAGTGATTCCACGGGCCGAGGAGCGCTTTAATCGGCGCTTTCGATTTTCCGAAGAAGCGCGCAAGGCTGTCGCGGTAGCCATCGAGAAAACCGCCGACCATGAATGAGGGGACCGTGTAGTCGGCGTAGTGATCTGGCGCAACGGACGCGCGGCGCCAGAACGGGCCGTCGCGCTGCTGGCGCAGATAGAGCAGGAACCAGGGCGAGCTATCGAAGCGGGGCGCGAGCGATTTTTCGTCGGTCGGAAAATCGGGAGCGCGCGTGATGCCCAGCTCCAAATCCATGGCCGGCTCGAATTCGTCCACGTGCATCATGCCGTCGACGTAGTGAATGTCGTCGTGGAAGAGTTCTTCGGTGGCGCAGACGGCGATGATGGCCTTGAGCGCGGGCGGATGCAGGCGCGCCATCTGGATGGCGTTGAAGCCTCCCCAGGAAATTCCCATCATGCCGACATTGCCATTGGACCAGGGCTGGCGCGCGAGCCAGGCGATGATTTCGAGGCCGTCCTGCTGCTCCTGGTCGGAGTATTCACGGTCGGGCGGAACACCTTCGCTTGCGCCAGTGCCGCGAATGTCCACGCGGGCGGTGACGTAGCCGCGGCGCACGAAGTAAGAGTGCAGATTCCAATCGCGCTCGAGGGTCCAATCGTCTTTGCGATAGGGCAAGTATTCGAGGATGGCGGGAAATTTGTCGGCCGGCTTGGCGCCTTCGGGCATGTAGAGATTGACGGCCAGGCGGACGCCATCTTTCATGGGGATCCAGGATTGAACTTTGGTGATGCTCGGATAAATTGCGGGCGAGGATTGGGTTTGCGCGGGGGCTTGCGCAGAGGCTGGCCGTGCAAAAATCGCGAGCGCGAAGAGGAAGATTAAGGCCCGGAAGATTGGCCACAGAGGTAAAGAGGCACGGAGAACACCTGCGAAGGGGGCCCGGAATTTATACCGATTAGAAATGGGTCCGGTCGTTTGTTTGCAATGAGTTAGGGGGAATTCTATTGTTACCTGATTACCGATTAGAATTGGCGTGAGCCTCGGTGGGACCTGGGGAATGCGC
>JBGPZR010000157.1:0-5596 GCA_041493845.1 Terriglobia bacterium
CGCAGGACCTCATTGGCGGCATCGATCACTCGGGTACGTTCCATCGTGCCCAGGTTGACCGATGTCCCATCCTCGATCACCTCGGCGGCGCGCAGGGTACCGCTGACGATGTCCCCCACATAGGTCCAGTTCCGGATCTGTTCACCGTTGCCCCAGACCTCGAACGGGTCGTGCTTCACAAATGCCCGCGCGATCATGGCGATGACCGCATGGTTCTCATGGCCGCGCTCTCCATACACCGTAAAGTACCGGCACGATGCCGATCTGAGCCCGTGGTCCCGATAGAACGCCTTGAGGGTCATCTCGGCCATCAGTTTTGCCCAACCGTAAGTATTGTCGGCATCATAGGGAGGACCCGCTTTGTCTTCGGTGAGATAGAGAAGTTCGTTGGGATTGGATTGAAGATAATTGGGATAAATGCATCCTGACGAGGCGAAGATAACCTTGCCCACGCCCGCGGTCAGACAGGCACGAAAGACCAGACCATCCAGTGTCAAGTTCGTTGCACAAGCTGCCTGGTGCAAATCGACATAGCCTCGGCCACCATGATCGGCCGCCAAATGAAAGACGAGGTCCATGCCCTTCACAGCTGCGGGCGCAACGCCGGGTTCCAGCAGATCTTTGAGGACGAGTTCGATCTGACCTGATTTCAGATGGTCCTGGATGTTCTCCCGTTTACCGCTCGACAGGTTATCTACGACGCGTACCGTTGCGCCGCTAGCAACCAAGGCGTCCACCAGATGCGATCCAATGAAAGAGCATCCGCCCGTAACTAAGACTTTAGATTTATTCCAGTCCATGGTTCAGCCTCTTTCCTCTTAAAGAGATATGGATAGACTCAAAACAGGCAACATGCGACGAAGACAACGCAAATCTCATGGGCAAGCTGCACCACAAGGCTTGGGTACACTCGCAGCCCCGCGGAATCGCTCAACGCTATCGCTTTCTCCATCTGGCCTTGTTAGGAATTCCATTTCTTTCTCTTCATTCTAAGAAACAAGTGGCTCAACATCGGCCGTGTCAAGCTCGACGGCTACGGAGCGCATGATGAGATCCAGTGAGAGGACTACCCGAAAAACGCCCTTCTTGCGGATGAGGATGCCTTGGGCGCCGGCGAGCGGGCCGCGGAACACGCACACCCGCCGCCCAACCGTCAGGAACGGATGCGGCTCGGCGCGCAACTGTCCGGCCAGGCCCTCGCGCAGGATCTCCACCTGTTCATCGGGCAGCGCCGTGGGCAAGCCGCCAAAGCCGACCAGACGCACTACGCTAGGAACCTGCAGCACGCGCAAGCGGTCGCGCAGCGCGAGGCGCACGAAGACGTAGCCGGGAAAGAGCGGCAGCTCGAGCCGCACCCGGCGGTCTTTCCATCGGCGCACGGAAGCGTAGAGCGGCAGGAAGTGCTCGACCGTGCGCTCGGCAAGCTGCTCAGCCACGCGCTTTTCGTGCTGCGCGCAGGTGTAGGCGGCGTACCAGCGCGGCTCGGCCAGCACGGCCTGCTCGCCCTGCGCAAACGAATGCGCTACGCCTTCCGCCAAACGCAGCGTTCCATTGGATGCGAATGCGCCTGTTCTCACGCTTGTTATCGCGCCTGTCGTCGCGGTAGTTGTCACGAGCCTCGTTCCTCGCGCTGGAATCCAGATACAGCTTCGCCCCGTCAGCCACAGGGCCGTTGTCCACTTAACCCATTGCACTACAACTACTTAAGGGCGATCCGACGGCTCTTCCGCGGAACTCACGGAATAGCTCCGCCGCACCACCCGCAGCCAGACCCGGTGCGTCATCGCCTGCACGCGCGAGCCATTCGGCGGCGCCCACGGCATCTGCGCATTCATGGTCTGGAAAACTTCCGTCGCAAAAACTTTTCCCGGATCATCCGCCGCAATTTCCTGCCAGCGCGTCCGCGCCAGCACCCACACCATGGCTCCCACCAGGCCAAAAAACGTGCACAGGAGCAGGATCATCATCCGCGGCGGAAACGATTTCCGCTCCGGCACGCTGGCCGCATCGAGCACCTTCACGCTGGGCGTTTCCTTCGCTTCCTGCACCTTGGCCAGTTCGTACTGCTGGGTCAGCGTCTCGAAGACGGCTTCCTGAATCTTGGTGCGGCGGAAGAGATTGGCGTAGGTGACGCCAAGAATGGGCAGCTTGCGGATCGAGGGATACAGGGACTTCTCGCCCCCGCCCGCTGCCGCCGAATCGCCTTCGCTGCCACCGAGCTTCACGAGTTGCTGCTTCAACTCGCCAATCCGCGCCCGCAACGCGCGCACCCGCACGTTGTTCCCCGTGTAAATCTGTTCGAGCCCGCTCAGTTCCGACTGCGCCGCAATCAATTGCCCCTGCAGCGTCGCCGCCGCTTCGACCATGGCCCGGCCCTGCTCCTTGATGTCAATCGCGCCGCTTCGGCTCGCGAACTGGCTGAACTCCTGGGCTGCCTGATCCAGATCCAGCTTCACCGCTTTAAGCCGCTCTTCCAGGAACACCCTTTCGCGCCGCGCCGCCGAAGTCGTAAGCTCCGCCACCAGCCGGTCCAGCTCCTCGACGTATGCCTGCGCGATCTCAGCGGATCGCCGCGCATCTCCGTCGGTCACGGCGATGGTGATGATTCCGCTCTTGCGGTCCTCGGCGATGGAGGTGTTTTCCGAAAGCTTCCGCCGGGCGTCCTCTTCGAGGCGCACCGAGTACGCTTTCTTCAGGTTGAATCGTTCGATCAGGCGATCTTCCACCGTCCGGCTGCGCAGGATGCCGATGAACAGCGCGCTGGAACTCTTCATGCCCAGCAAGTCTCCGGCGACGGCGCCCAGACCGTTGCCGGTTTTGGCGCTCAATGCCGCGAGCATGGCCATCCCCGAACCGGACTGGCTGTCCGGAGGCATCAATTGCGTGGAAGCCTGATACTGCTTCGGCAGAAAAAGCGCGAGGAGCAGCCCTGCCGCCATGCTCGCCAGGACCGCGCGGACAAGGAAGCGCCGTTCGCTCCACAGCAGGCGCAGCCGCGCGATGGCGTGCTCGCGAGCGCGGCCCAGCTCGAAACCGCTTTCCTCGACCGCCTCCCCGGGCGGCAGGGGAGCGGCTTCCGGCTGCAATTTTGTTCCCGTCTGCATCACTGGTGAATCCCTCGTGACACTTTCCTCTCGCTCAACGTTTTCCCATCCACCCCGGCGAATAACTCACCTCGAGCGACGCGGTGACATTGTTGGCACGCTCGAGCGACAGCGCCGGGTACTGCAACCGCTCGAACTGCACGAAACTCCTCAAGTAGACCCCTGACCTCAGGTATATTTCGTGGCGCAAGCTGTAATCCCGCCAGTGCCCTCCGCCGGGGATGAAATCAGAGCTGACAGAATTGCTCTTCAAAGAGAGCTGCAAAGAATTTCTCGGCGAGAACCAGTACGTGGACCATAGCTGGATGACGCGACCCATGCGGCCTACGGTATTTCCCAGCAGGAACCCGTCGCTCGTATAGCCATCGCGATACAGAGCATTGAAGTAATTGAGATTCCCGTGATTGTGTGGGAAGCCGGGAGATTCGGAAGAAGCCGCTTCTGCTCGAAAATCGAGCTTGCGAAGGCCTGGGACATGGGTGAGATACAGGCCCGGGCGAAAGGTGGACCGCGGCGGACTCACCCAAGGAAGCTCGTCGTCGTCCGAAAACATGTCGGCGTAGAGGACAAAGTAATTGCGCAGGCCCGGAATCAGAAAGTTCCAATCCACGGCTGAGCGGCTGTCTCCCGGCACGCCTGGCCCGGGAAGCGATCCTTCGAGACCGAAAAAGCTGCGGAAGAAGTTCTTGGCGGTGAAAGCATCGCCGCCCCTGCCTCCGAGCGTGACCGTTCGCGCGAATCCTATTTCAAAGTAACGGCTCGGCCTGAGGCTGATTTTCTGCCCATAGATGTAGGGATGAGGGATGAAGGTGCGGCCGTCCGGTTGGCCGATAAATTGATCGATCCGCATCGGTCCTAGAAAATGGAAAATGCTGGGCAATTCGAATGGGACCACGCGGGTGACACGAAGCATGTACATGGGCTCGGCGTTGTCGCTCCAGAGGAGACCGCCGCCAAGACCGGGCCCCCAGGACAGGCTCTGCTTTCCAAAGGTGAATTGCCAGTTTCTGAAATTGATCCCCACATAAGTGTCGAGAAGGCGTCCTTGGTTGATCGGATCGAATGGATGTGCCGGGTCCACCGGGCGGCTGTCGGTCGATGCGATGATGCTCCGCACCGTATCACTGAGCGGTGGAGCGGACGGCGAATGTTCGAATTCGCCGCTGACGTAAAAATATAGCGGCCCCATCGTTCCGCGCACCGCCGAACCTGCGATCATGTTCGTGCCCTGGCGAAAGGGCCTGCCAAAATCGTAGGAAACGGTCTGTCCGAAGTGATACCCATCGTTCAGTGGCGCGCCGCTGACGGAGGCAACTCGCACGTAAGCCGACTCCAAACCGATGGATTGATTGCGCTCTCCATCCAGAACATGGAATTCGTAAGCAAATTCTCGTTCCAGAGCGGCTTGCAGGCTTGCGGCCAGATCATCTCCGCGGCCGCTTTCCAAAATCGATTCTCGCAGCGCTTCGCCCGCTTCGTCGGTCAATCGGGCGCACTCCATTCGTGTCCAAGGCTTCAACCCCGTAAGGGCCGTCGGGGCGTAACCAAGCCCCATGAGCCGGTCGAGGGCGGGATAAACCCAACTCTCGAGGGGAACGAAGGTCGCGCCCAGACTCGGGGAGTGCGGATCCGGGTCCGATGCCAAGGCATCGGGCGGGCTCCCCCAAGGATCTCCAGCCAGCTCGGGGTTGTGATGCGCGCGGTAAACTTGCCGGCTGGCGAGATAGCCGATCGCGCTCCCGATGAGGACGTCAGATGAAAAGTGGTCTTTCGCACTGACGCGGGAGACCGTCACCGCCGTGGCCAGCCCGTAGGCCAGGACTCTGGTCAGAGGCCCGGGATACTCGTGAGCGAGAATGCCGGCAACCGCCCACGCGGCTGCAGCATGCTCCGAGGGGAACGAACTTCCCCCGCGCCGGAAATCGCCTGCCGCGCTGTGGGCGTCGGGCCGCTCGCGGCCCGCAAGGAGCTTGAAGACCGAGGTCACCACAAGACTATTCAGCACGGCTTCGCCACTCAATACCCCGGTTTCTCGCTCGTGGTCATCCTGGGCCATCTTGCCCCACAGATAGAACCCTCCGGCTGTGCCCATCAAGGAAGCAACGCCCAGATTGGAAAAGTCGCGGCTGCGTTGAATGAGATTCGAGGAGTTCGAGAGGGTGGCGCTGATGTTGCGGTCGGCGAATAGAAATCCTGCGGTGATCCCTCCGAACGGCACCAGCCAGTCGGCGTCACGTGCGCGAAGCCGCGCGGGCCTGGCCCAGAGGTCGCGCTGATCGAGCGTCAAGTTTTTCAGCAGCGACATCCCCAGCCGGGTCTCCGTGTAGTTCTCATCCTCGGCGCCCACCGAACGCGACACGCTCGCGCGCTTTGAGGAGGAGGCGGCACGCGCGTTCTCCGCAGTCGCGACGCTTGGCGCGCTTCGAACATTGTCGTCCGGCTCGCTCTGCGGCCAGGCAGGCGAGACGGTCGTGGCTCCGAGCCAGACGGCC
>JBGPZR010000357.1:0-3036 GCA_041493845.1 Terriglobia bacterium
GCATTCGACGATTCGCGGGCCGGGCAAGGGCGGAATCCGGTTTGCGCCGAACGTGACTCGGGATGAAGTGCGCGCGCTGGCGGCTTGGATGACGTGGAAATGCGCCGTGGTGAACATCCCATTCGGCGGGGCCAAGGGCGGCGTGATCTGCGATCCGAGCAAGCTTTCAAAGAACGAACTCGAGCGCATCACGCGGCGCTACACGGCGGAGCTGAGCGAATGGTTTGGGCCGGAGCGCGATGTGCCGGCGCCGGACATTGGCACAAACGAGCAGACTATGGCCTGGGTGATGGACACCTACGCCATGCACGTCCGGCAGGCGACGACGGCCGTGGTGACCGGGAAGCCGCTGGAGCTGGGCGGCTCGCAAGGACGCAAAGAAGCCACCGGGCGGGGGTTGATGATGTGTTGCAACCGGGCGCTCACAAAATTGAACATGAAGCGCGAGGGCTGCCGCGTCATTATTCAAGGTTTTGGAAACGTCGGCTCTCAGGCCGCGCTCCTGATGCACGCGGCGGGCTACAAGATCATCGGCGTGGCCGACATCCATGGCGGCCTTTACAATGAAAAGGGGTTCGACATTCCCAAGCTCTACGATTGGGTGTACGCGCAGCGGAAGCCTTTGCCGGAATTCCCCGCGGGCGGCGAGAAGATGACCGCGCAGGAGGTGCTCTTCCATCCCTGCGAGATCCTGGTGCCGGCGGCAACGGAAAACCAGATTACCAGCCAGAACGCGCACCGCGTGGAATGCCGCATCCTGTGCGAAGGCGCGAACGGCCCCACCACTTCGCACGCCGATTCGATCATCGAGAAGAAGGGAATCTTCATCATCCCGGATATTCTGGGGAATGCGGGCGGCGTGACGGTGAGCTATTTCGAGTGGGTGCAGGACCGCCAGGGATTTTTCTGGCGGGAGAGCGAAGTGAACGAACGCCTGCAGGACGTGATGGACCAGAGCTTCGATCAAGTGGTGAGTTACGCGGAAATGCACCAGGTGAATAACCGCATCGAAGCGTATATGGTGGCGATCGACCGCGTGGCTCGCGCGCTCAGGTTGCGCGGGATTTATGCCTAAACGGCGCGGGGATTTTCTCTCTGCGCGGAGGTAGTTCTGTACTCTGATTCGATATCGCCGGGAGCGCTGAAGACGGAAGACGAGCACCGCCGCGACATCTGCACGGCGGGGCGCTGGATTCACGAGCGGGGCTACGTGGCCTCGACCGACGGGAATATTTCGCTGCGGCTCGATCCGCGGCGGATTTTGACGTCGCCCACGGGCATCAGCAAGGGCATGATGGCGCCCGACGACCTGGTCATCACCGACCTCGATGGCCAGAAGCTGAGCGGGCGGCGGAATCCTTCCTCTGAGCTCGGGATGCACCTGCTGATTTACCGGCGGCGGCCGGACATCAACGCCGTCTGCCACGCGCATCCTCCCGTGGCCACCGGGTTTGCGGCATCGGGCGTTCCCTTGAACAAGGCTATCCTGTCCGAATTGGTGCTTTCGCTCGGATGCATCCCTGTGGCGCGTTACGGGACGCCCGGAACGCCCGAATTGACGGAGGCGATTGAGCCGCTGGTGCAGAGCTACGACGCCATCCTGATGGCCAACCATGGAGTGGTGACCTGCGGGCAGGATCTTCTGGCCGCTTTCTTCCGCATGGAGACCACCGAGCACTTTGCCCACGTCACGCTGGTGACCGAACTTCTCGGCAAACAAGTCTTGCTTTCCGGCGGAGATGTGGAAAAATTGCTCGCGGCGCGGGCGCGATACGGCCTGCAAACCGCTGCGGCCGTCGGACCGGGTTGCCCGGTGACTTCGGACAGCGCGGAGACGGAGCGCATCACGCTGACGCGGCGTGAATTGGAAGCGCTGGTGGACGAGGAAGTGCAGAAGGCTCTCGAGAAGGACAGGCAGAAGCGCTAGCGCGGGGGAAAATTTTTGTGCGGGATGGAGTCGTTTTGCCGGAGGGTGAAGAATGGGCGAAGCACTGGGAATGATCGAGACACGCGGCCTGGTGGCGATGATTGAAGCTTCGGACGCGATGGTGAAGGCGGCCAAAGTCACGCTGGTGGGCTGGGAGAAGATCGGCTCGGGCTACGTCACAGCGATGGTGCGCGGCGATGTCGCCGCGGTGAAGGCAGCGACGGACGCCGGAGCGGCCGCTGCGCGGCGCGTGGGCGAGCTGATCGCGGTGCACGTGATTCCGCGTCCGCATCAGTCGCTCGAAGATGTGCTGCCTATCGGCAAGACGCCGATGGCCGCGGCCAGGTAGCTGCCGCAGGCTGCGAATCGGCGCCGCCGAGGCAGCGCGTGCGCGCCCGGCGAAGCATCGGCAGTCGTTTCGGCGCAGTTCGCTCTCGGCACGGTGTTGTTAGCTGCGGAGTTTGGTTTTGCCGTTAACTTTGAACTCTGAACTTTTAACTTTGAACATTCCTTCATGATCCTCGCTCGCATCGTCGGCACCGTTGTTGCAACCCGCAAAGACCCGCGCCTGGAAGGAAAAAAACTCCTCATCGTCAAGCCCATCAATCCCGAAGGCGGGGATGAATCCGGCTACTTGATCGCCGTGGACACCGTGGACGCGGGATTTCGCGAAACCGTGCTGATCGTTTCCGGCAGCTCTGCGCGCATGGCCGCCGAATGCAAAGACCGCCCCGTGGACGCCGCCATCATCGGCATCGTTGACTCGATCCAGCTCGACCGGCAGCACGAAGCCGAACTCGCCGCCGCACGCAAGAAATAGGCAGGGGAGGAAGTGCTTTTATGAAATACCGCGTGATTTTAGAGCCGGATATGGAAGCCGGGGGGTATGTGGTGAGTTGCCCGAGCTTGCCCGGTTGTCATTCACAGGGTGATACCCGCGAGGAAGCACTTGCGAATATTCGGGACGCGGTCAAAGGCTACCTGCGAAGTCTGAAGACTCAATCCAAATAACAAACAATGCTACTCGGGCGCGTAATCGGGAATGTGGTCGCGACGATGAAGAATGCGTCGCTCAGCGGGCAGCGGCTGCTGCTGGTGCAGCCTATTGA
>JBGPZR010000106.1:0-7074 GCA_041493845.1 Terriglobia bacterium
AGGGCCGATGCGCGGCCAGTCGCAAGAGCAGGCGCAATCGAAGGGAGAAACACAGGCGCAATCCTCGAAGGATGCGCGAGCGAACGCTTCGCAGGCGGGATCGCAGGCGCCGAGCCAGGCAGAATCGCAGGCGGCAGCGCCAGCCGATTCGCTGGCTGAGGCGGCGCGGAAAGCGAGAGAGAAGAAAGCCAAGCAGGATCCTCCGAAAGTGTATACAGAGGAGGAAATGTCGAAACTGTCGAGCCACGGTGTCTCGGTAGTAGGAGAAGGAAATGCGCCGGGGGGCAGCTCACTAGGCGGAGGGTATGTACAGAGCAACAGCGAGCAATCGAAGAACCGCGAAGAGTCTTATTGGCGCGGGAGAGCGCGAAGCCTGCTGAACCAGATGACGGCAACGGACCAGCAAATCGAAAAAGTGAAAGAGGAAATCAAGAAATACGGGAATGGAGGGTTTGATCCTTCGACCGGGCTCGGGAAAAACGTGATCTATGTGGATGATCGACAGAGCCAACTGACGCGCCTGCAGAAGCAGCGAGCAGATCTGGACAAGCAGATGGACCAGTTGCAAGAAGAAGGACGGAAGGCCGGAGCGCAGCCTTCGTGGTTCCGGTAAGAGTAGCTTGAAGATTTAGACCTGCCTGCATTAGCCGCTGGAAAATATTCCACTTACGGAAGTGTGTTGCCCGCCTGAGTGAAAACCCGCGAAGAGGAAGGCCGTCCTTGCGAGGTGCGTGCAACTGAGTGTTATATAGTGCAGTCTTACCGTGAAGGGTGCGGCAAAGCCGGCGGGATCCTCTCGAGGAGAGGGTTGAAGGCGAATGAAGAGTTCCAGCAAACGAGCCATCGCCGGGGCGGCTCTGGTAGCCGTCGCCTGGGGAGGATCGGTGTGGGGACAGGAGACCCGTGCCGTGCCCACAGCACCAGCGCAACAGACCCAGCCGAGCGCAGCGGCGCCATGCGTGAAGCCAGCGCCGATGGTCAGCTGGAAGGATTACCAAGGACCATTCCAAAAGGTAGTAGGGGCATTCGGGCGGCGGCTCGACCGCAAGTCAACATACCCGGCGCACTATAAACCGGGAGCGGTGCTGTGCGTACTGACCCTGCACGACAAATTCATGCTCGCTGTGCGTGACACGTTCGACCCGATCACGTTCCTCGGGATCGCCTTCAACGCGGGGATCAGCCAGGCGGAAAACAACGATCCCAGCTACGGGCAGGGCGCCGAGGGGTATGGACGGCGATTTGGCGCCGGTGTGGCAGGCCAGGCGTCATCCGAGTTTTTCAAGGTTATCCTCTATCCCACGATTTTTTCACAGGACCCGCGCTACTACCGAATGGCGCACGGCAGTACGGGAAAGCGTTTCCTTCACGCACTGGAACATTCCGTGGTGGCCTACAAGGAGGATGGCACACATACGTTCAATTTTACGGAATGGCTGGGAACGACGAGTGCAGTGGCGCTGAGCAACACCTACCATCCGGACAACAAGCGCGGGGTGGGACCGGCCGCCACGCGCGTGGGCTATGGCGTTGCCGGAGACGTGGGTTTCGACCTGCTCAGGGAATTCTGGCCCGAGATTGCGCGGAGATTCCGGCTTCCGTTCCGGGGCCCAAACGAGCCGGCGAGTCCGGGGACAGGCGCCGAAAAGAAGTAAGCAGATATCCTTGCCGGATTTTCTGAGGATGATGCGGAGTGGATTGAGAGGAGAGAAAAAGATGGCCCGGAGAATTACGAGCTCCGGGCCATGCGCTGCGGACCAGAATTTACGCGGCGACCTGTTTCATCATCGGCACGGTCTTGATTTCGACCTTGCGCGGCAGGGCCGCGACGGTTACAGGTGCGGTGATTTCGAGCACACCATTGTGGTACTCGGCGACGAGTTTCTCGGGCAGAACGCCCTCGGGAAGCTCGAGCGTGCGCTCGAATTTGCCGTAGGTGATTTCCTCATTGAAGAAATCGAATTCCTTGGTGGTGCGGGTGAGTCTGCGTTCGCCCTTGATGGTCAGCATGTTTCCCAGGGTGTTGATTTCCACATCCTTGGGCTCGATGCCGGGCAGAGACACGCGGCAGATGTATTTCTTGGCATCCTTGTCGAGATACGACTCAATGGCCGGGAGGAAATCGAACCCCTTCTCAGGAATGAATCTCTCCTGCCAGACAGGCTTGTCAAGCAGTATGCGATTGAAGATCTGGTCGAAATCACGACGGAAATCGAAGAGATCCTGGAAGAATGGATCACGCGGAACTAGATTGGTCATGGCACATCTCCTTTGCGAAATTTATGTAGGGAACCCCAGGTTCCCGAGGAGGGAAGGGGAATTCGGAATCCGAGTCAGCGACCGGTGGCAGAGTGTGTCCGGCTCGATGGAGCCGGTGCGTCGAACTACTGGGCGCTTTATTCAGGCTGTGCGCCTGGCCGCTGGCTCGGATGGAAGAAGCAGAGTTCCCGCGATGGTCGAACCCAGTCGATAAATCCCTTTGCTGTTCGCTGGGTGGTGCGCCTTGCCTGGTCACCTACTTCCGGACCCGCCGGCCTCGGCGACGCCCTCCCATCTGCAGTCTCCGTCCCTCGACGCTGTGTTTGTAACTCAGGCCGGGGAGGAAGTCAGTGACGCGCGTCGCCATTCGCCGTGACCGGCGTCACGGGTTGGAGACAGGGATTGGCCGCTGGTTGGCCGAGCCAAGCGGCGGGCGGAATGGAGTTTAGGAGACCAATTCGCGGACTGCGGAGGTGAAGACTTCGGTGTGGCGGTCGATATCCGCGGCGGTGGTAGCGGGTGACATCAAAGCCATGTTGTGGAATGGAGTAAGCAGTATGCCGCGATTGAGGGCGTAGAGGTGCATGAAGCGTTCGAGCTCGAAATCGGCGGCGGCCGCGGCTTCGCCGCCATTGCGCGGCGGATGCGGGTGGAAGAGATATTCGGCGCGGCAGCCGAGACGCGTGACGTGCCAGGGGAGCCCGGCGGCGGAGATGGCGGCGGCGACGCCGTCGGTGAAGCGCTTGGCGAGCGGAATCATGTACTCGAATGCCGCGGGCGTCAGCACATGCTCGAGCGTGGCGCGCATGGCGGCGAGCGAGAGCGCGTTGCCGGCAAGCGTGCCGCCGATGCCGCCAGTGTCGCAATCTTCGAGCTGAATGCGACGAGTGATTTGCTCGGCCACTTCGGCGCTGCAGCCGTATGTTCCGGCGGGCAATCCGCTGGCGATGGGCTTGCCGATGACGAACAGATCGGGCTTGAGCGCGTGCTCGCGAGTGTAGCCGCCGGGGCCCGCGCAGATGGTGTGCGTCTCGTCGAAAAGCAGGAGTGTGCCGTGGCGGCGGGCAAGATCGGCGGCGGCGTGCCAGTAGCCGGGGTCGGGATGGACGATGCCGACGTTGGTCATCACTGGCTCGGCGAGGATGCAGGCGACATCGCGATGCGCGAGCGCGGCGTCGAGCGCCTCAAGATCGTTGAATTCGACGACGCGGGTGGTCTCCGCCGGATTCACGGGCGGGCCGATATTTCCGCGGCGGGGGCCAGCGAGGCCGTCGCGGAGAGAGATGAAGGATTCGTCCACGGTGCCGTGGTAGCAGTAGTTGAAAACGAGAATCTTTCGGCGGCCGGTGATTTCGCGAGCGATGCGGATCGAGAAGCGGTTGGCGTCGGTGGCAGTGAGCGTGAACTGCCAGTACGGAAGGCCGAAGCGGCGCGCGAGCTCTTCGCCCACCCAGAGCGCGTCTTCGGTGGGCAGCATAAGCGTGATTCCATTTTTCGATTGGCGCGCGATAGCCTCAGCGGCCGCAGCGGGAGAATGGCCGGTCATGGCGCCGGTGTCGCCGAGGCAGAGGTCCACATAGTCGCGGCCGTCTACGTCGGTGAAATGCGCGCCGTGGGCTTCGGCGACGAACACCGGGAATTTGCCGGCCCACTTTTTCATCCAGTTCATGGGCACGCCGCCGAGGAGCGAGCGTTGTGCGCGTTCATAGAGCGCGGCAGATTTCGGGTGCTCGGCGACGAATTTCTGCTCTTCGCGCGACATCAGCTGCTTTAGGCGCGCGCGATCGATGGATTTGTGAGAGGCGCGGCTGGGCGTGCTCATGGGATGGAACTCCTGCATGTCAGACTGAACGAATTGGAATTGTACGCCGTTCGGTTACGAATTCGAATCATTTGCATTCGAAGAGAGATTCTTCGACTGCGGGCCAGCTCGTCCCAAAAGGCAGGGACGAGGGGAAAAGAGCCGGCCCTCCGCTCAGAATGACGGGAAGGTGGACACGAGGGAGATTGGGTAGGACAAAAATCGGGAGCGACCTATTTTCGCAAATCCTTGAGGATTTCGCGGGCGGCGTTGGCGCCGGATGCGCCAGTAATTCCGTTGCCAGGGTGCGTGCCGTTGCCGCAGAGGTAGAGGCCCTTCACCGGCATACGGTAACGTGCCCAGCCGAGCAGAGGGCGCATAGTAAAAATCTGATCGAGCGCGAGTTCGCCGTGGAACACGTGCCCACCAGTGAGGCCGTACGTTTCTTCGAGATCTTTCGGCGTGAGGATTTGCTGGGCCAGAATTTTTCCAGGAAGGTCGGGCGCGTAGGCCGCAAGTGTCTTGATAATTGTATCGGCCAGTGCGTCGCGCTGCTGGGACCAGTCGCCTTGCTTCAAGCGATACGGCGCGAACTGCATGTAAACGGACATCACATGTTTTCCCGCAGGAGCGAGCGAGGAATCCAGAATCGAGGGGATGGAAATATCGAGATACGGCGCCCGCGAGAATTCGCCGTATTTCGAATCGTCGAAAGCGCGCTCGAGATAATCAATCCCCGGGCCGATGTGGATTCGGCCAGCGAGCGCGGCGTTACCGTCCGAGGAATTTTTGAGCGCGGTGAATGCAGGTAACGAGTCGAGCGCGAGGTTCAACTTTACAGCAACTCCCTGCGAGCGGTAGTGCTGCATTTTCACGACGAAACTTGGCGGCAAGTGCACCGGATCGAGCAATCCGAGGAGCGTGCGCCGAGGATCGGCGCCGGAGACGACGCACGTGGCTTGAATTTCTTCGCCGCCCTTGAGAAGGACGCCCGTGACGGAGCCGTTCTTTACCAGGATTTGCTCCACTTCCGCGCCGGTGCGGATTTCCGCGCCGGCCTGCTTCGCGGAGGCCGCCATCGCCGCAGTCAGCGCGCCCATGCCGCCGCGCGGGTAGGCGGAATTCCCCACCGGGTGCGGGTCTGAGGCAGCGCGCAAAAGCAGCAGGGCTGTGGACCCTGCGGACCATGGGCCCATGCTGGCGCCGAAGATTCCGCGCGCGGCCACGGCGGCGCGCAATAAATCCGTCTCGAAAAATTCGGCAACGAAATCGGCGACCGCCATGGGGCCCCAGCGCAGCAGGCGCATCATTTCTTTCTTGCCGAGCCCGCGAACCTTCCGGCCTACCTTCAACAGTTTCCATAGATCTGCTTTCGAGGGCTTTTCGATTACGGGCGGTGTGAGCACGAGAAGCCCGCCGAGAATCGGTGCGAGGCGATTAAGGCCCTTGTGGAGCTCGACATATTGCGCGGCGTCCTTCTTGGAAAAACTTTCGATCTGACGCGCGGAAGCAGCGGGATCCGTGTACAGCAGGAGTGCGCGGCCATCGAGCGACGGCGCGAACAAGCGCACGGGAGATTCCAGGCGCTCGAGGCCGAAGCGGCCGAGCTGCATGCCGCTGAGGATTGCGGGAAGCGGCGGGCCTCCGGCGTGGGCGACCGTGGAACAGCGAAAGCCGGGATGAAATTCCTCTGTGACCGCTGCGCCACCGACTATTGCTCGCCGTTCGAGCACCAGTGGTTTGAGGCCCTTCTTCGCGAGGTAAAACGCGGCGACCAGCGCATTGTGGCCCCCACCGAGAATCACGATTTCGCGAGCAGCCGCCACGATCAGTGTTTCCCCTTCCCAGTATCTTTCAGGATTTCAAGCGCCGCCAGGTGGCCCGAGGCGCCCATAATTCCGCCGCCGGGATGAGTGGCCGCGCCGCACATGTAGAGTTTTCGGATGGGCGTGCGATAACGCGCCCAGCCCGCGACCGGCCGCAAAAAGAAAAGCTGCTCGAGTGAAAGCTCCCCCTGGAAAATATTGCCCTCGGTCAAGCCGGTTTGGCGCTCGATATCGAGCGGCGTGAGCACCTGTTTGCCGATGATGATTTTTTTCAGGTTCGGCGCGTGCTCGGAAATCGTGTCGATCACGGCGTTGCCAAAGGCTTCGCGCTGCTCGTCCCAGTTGCCCTGGCTCAACTTGTACGGCGCGTATTGCACGAAGCAGGAGAGGATATGTTTTCCGGGCGGCGCGACGGAGGGATCAGTGAGCGTAGGAATGACCATATCAATGTAGGGGCGGCGGGAGAATTCACCGTACTTGGCCTGGTCGTATGCGCGTTCCATATAATCCATCGAAGGCGAAATGGAAATTGCGCCGCGCAAATGGCGGCCGGGCCCTGGGAGGCACGTGAAATCCGGGAGCGCGTCGAGCGCGAGATTCACTTTTCCCGATGAGCCGCGATACTTGTATCGCCGAACTTCTTCGAGGAAATCGCCGGGCAGCTCGCGCGACTCGATGAATTTGAGGAAGGTGAGGTTCGGGTCCACGCTCGATGAAACGACGTCCGCTTGGATTTCTTCGCCGGTCTCGAGCGCGACCCCTTGCGCGGCGCCGTTTTTTATCAGGATGCGAGTGACCGCGGCTTCGGTGCGGATCTCGGCTCCTGCCTCGCGGGCAGCGCTGCCGATGGAACTCGAAATTGCGCCCGTGCCGCCGCGGCTGAATCCCCAGGAGCGGAACGCGCCGTCAATTTCTCCCATGTAGTGATGCAGGAGCACGTAGGCGGTGCCCGGCGAGCGAATGCCGAGAAACGTGCCGATGATTCCGGAGGCGGACATAGTGGCTTTGAGAACATCGGTTTCAAACCACTGGTCGAGGAAGTCGGCGGAGCTCATGGTCATGAGCTGGACGAGGGTGTAGCGCTCGTCGGAGGAAAGTTCGCGAAAACGTTGGAGGAGAAAGTGAAGCTGCTTGAGGTCTTTGGGATTGAGCGTGGTGGGATCAGGCGGGATCATCGAAAGCATGGGC
>JBGPZR010000187.1:0-5106 GCA_041493845.1 Terriglobia bacterium
GGGTCCGAAGAAAAACTCGCGAAGGCGCGGGAATTGGGCGCCGATGGCGTGATCAATCACTCGAAGCAGGAGATTGCTGCGGAAGTGAAACGGCTCACGGATCGGCGCGGAGTGGACGTGGTGTTTGAGCATGTGGGACAGGCTACATGGGAGCAAAGCATCCGCAGTCTGGCGCCGGGCGGCCGGCTGGTCACTTGCGGCGCGACCAGCGGCTACGACGGCAAGCTCGACATCCGCTACCTGTTCACGCGGCACATTTCGATCCTGGGATCGTTTATGGGAAGCAAAGCCGAGCTTTACTCCGCGCTCGAGCTGGTGCGCCGCGGCCTGCTGAAGCCCGTGATTGACGTGGTGATGCCGCTCGCGCAATGCGCCGAGGCGCACAAGCGGCTGGAGCGCCGCGAGCAATTCGGCAAGATCGTCCTTCAGGTCACCTAGCGCCGGGGTCTCGCCGGTTTTTTTCGCCGCGCCTCTCCAGCGAGGGCCTACGGCAAGTCGCGCGCGGGAACGCCGGCGCGGAGGGCGTCGTCCGCGACGCTGCTGATTTCGCCCTGCAGCGCGGTTGATTTCGCGCCGAGGCGTTGCAGCAGGTCCGTGGTCATGTTCGCGCCGTAGCCGGCCGGCCGAAGAAGCGTCATGCGGCGCGCCGCGGTGTCAGCATGCATTCCTGCGACCACGGCTTGTGTTTCCCCTAACTGGTCCGAGAGCTGTCCCAGTTTTTCTGCGAGCGCGGCTCGCTGTTGCGCCGCCGTCAGCGGCGCCGTCTGGCGGGATGCCTGGACGATGGCGGGAGCTTCCACGAACAATCCGGGCGGCATATCGTTGCGGCGCCCCGTGTCTTCCAGCTCTGCCACTTGCATTTCGATTTCGTCGCGGCGCGCGAGGAGTTGCGCAATTCTGTTGTCGGTGGTCAGGCCCTCGCAGGGGGCGTTCAAGATCAAACCAGTGCCGGCGCGGGGTGTGTTGCCAGGCGCGCGGAATTGGATGAAGCGTTGCGCTTCGCTATCAATGCTCGCAAGCTCATCGCTGAACGACACCGTCTGTCGCGCGTACCACTGCGGATCTTTTTCGGGAGAGAGCCTTTCGCGCCGCACGCTGCTGCTGGTGCGGGCAGCCGGGGCTGCCGGTTGCGCGGATACGGTGATGGCCTGCGAGCTCTTCATTTCGGTTGCGACTGAGGGCTTGCCGTACTTGGCCTCAAGATCGTCGTTCGTGAATACCTTCTTTTCGCGGTCGGGCACCGGCTGCTTCGAAGCAGCGCCTTCAGCGCCGCCGCTTGCATATGCGGGAATCGGATTGCCACAAATGACATTTGCGGCGAGCAGGACGAGAATCGGCGAAAGGAAACGCCATGGAGCGTTCATAGTTGGACCTCCTGGATTGCGGGGGAACCGCAGTATGGCACAGCGCGCAAGCAAGTGACAATCACAATTGACCGGCGAGCACCTTGGTTCACTGACTCCAGACCATGAGGTGCATCCACCACTGCCCGCCTTAGACTCCGGGCTCTTCGGGCTTCCAGGGCTCCACCCAGTAATCGAGCGAGAGCCACAGGCTGTAAGAATAGGGCATGAACAAGAGCGAAAGCGGGATGGCGAATGCAATCCACACCGCGAATCGAGCGTAGTCGGAGATATTTTTGACATCGGGGAGCAGCAGCGAGCCCAGATAAACGGGAATCACGACGAGAAGCGTCAGGGCGTAGGTGATGATCATTCCTCCAATGTAATAGCCCGACTCGCGGAAGTAGGAAAGCCCGCAAGCAGGGCAAGAGAGGAGGATTTTGTTGGGCCAGCGCTCAAGGACTGGTCCCATGCGGCAATTGGGGCACCGGCGGCGCAGTGCGTCGCGCACCAGCCCCCAGAAGGGAGCCCTATTGATCGGTTTTCGCGCTTTCGGCATGCTTTGCGCCAGCTCCTGTCGCAGCGTGGCTGCGGACGAATTGCAATGATGCACTCAAAAGGGCAGAATATACATCGAGATTGCAAGAGGCCCAATGTCAGTCGAACTCTCCAAAGGCGTCACGCTGGAACGGCCCGGGGAAGACGAAAACTTCCTGAAGGACGAAGGCATCCTGTTCGCGTCGCTCGACAAGCTGGTCAACTGGGGGCGCCGCAGCTCGATCTGGCCGATGTCATTTGGCCTGGCCTGCTGCGCTATCGAGATGATGTCCATGGCTGCGTCGCGCTACGATATCGCGCGCTTCGGCGCCGAAGTCTTCCGCGGCTCCCCGCGACAGTCCGATCTGATGATCATCGCCGGACGCGTCTCCCAAAAAATGGCTCCGGTGATCAAGCAGCTTTACGAGCAGATGCCCGAACCGAAATGGGTGATCTCGATGGGCGCCTGCGCCACGTCGGGCGGCGTCTTCAACAATTACGCTATCGTGCAAGGCGTCAACCAGGTGGTTCCCGTGGACGTGTACGTTCCCGGCTGCCCGCCACGGCCCGAAGCGCTGCTCTACGCCATCTTTCAATTGCAAAAGAAGATCGACTCCACCCGCGGCAGCTTCCTGCAGTCGCTTAACCTCGGCTAAGGATTGAAATCGTTTCGCCTCCGGACTTGTGACGCGTCCATTCGTCACTCATCGCTTTTTCGGGAGACCTCATGACTGCATTCAATGACAACCGTGAAGAGCTCGAGCACTACGAGACCATGATGGGGCCGGATCGCGGGCGCCTGGCGGTGACGCTCGATCTACTGACGAATGCGCTGGTGCTGGTGGGGCAGCACGGCGTCTATTGCCACAGCAATCGCGACCCGGATCTGCCGGTGATGGACATCCGCATCGTGACGCAGGAAATTACCAAGGCCAAGGAGCTGATTCAAAGCGTCATGGAAAGGCTGCGCGCCGAAAGGGAAGGCTGAACGTTGGGCGCGAATTTTTTCAGGCGTGGCGCGGTCCACGTAACACGCGAGCAGGAAGAAAAATAATCGCGCGGACCAGCTCGAGAACCCCGCTCACTGCGATTCCGAGGAGCCGGAAGGGCAGTGAGAGGAGCCACACGAACGGATAGAGTACCAGCGCCAAAAGTGCCAGCGGCCAGCACAGCAGGAACAGCAGGCACCAGAGCAGAAAACTCAGCACGGTCGTCTCCTTCCTCGTCACTCACACTTTAGATACGAACCAGCCGGCGATTCGGTTCCCCGATTCGCCGCGCCCCGCATTGAAAAGATGACGCGCGTGCCGCACGCGCTTCAGAAAACTTCAGCGCAAGAAGGGATTGTGTTCGCGCTCCGCTCCAATCGTGGTTTCCGGGCCGTGCCCGGGATATACGACCACTTGGTCGGGCAGCACCAGTAATTTCTCGCGAATGGATTCAATGATCTGCTGGAACGACCCGCCCCACAAATCCGTTCGGCCGATGCTGCCCTGGAAAAGCGTGTCGCCGGCGAGAAGCCGCGCCGGATCGAGCGAGTTCAGATCTGCGAGTTCGCTCTTGTTCGCGGCAGATTGCAAATGCGAAACTTTCACCAGGCTTCGCGCTTCTCGGTCATCCGCTTGCCGCTCCACAACCAGGCTGATGCTCCCGGGCGTGTGTCCCGGCGTGTGCAGCACGCGCGCCGCGAAACCGCCCCAGCGCAGTGCGTCGCCCTCTTTCAGGAATTCATCAATCTTCGTCATGGGCGGCGTCCGAACGCCCAGCCACTTCGCCTGCCGATCAAGATGGCGGTAGAGTTCGAGGTCCGCCTCGTGAATCAGCACGGGGGCGCCTGTAACCTTATGCAGCTCAGCGAGACCGCCGACATGGTCAATATGCGTATGCGTGCTGACGATCGCCCGAACTTTCAGTCCGTGCTTGCGCAGAATTTCCAGGATGCGCTCGACTTCATCGCCGGGGTCCACAACGATTGCTTCGCGGGTGGCCGGATCGCCCAGGATCGAGCAGTTGCACTGCAGTATCCCGACCGGAATCACTTCGTGGATCAGTTTCTGCCCCATCGCCGGCCAGTATAGCAGCAAAATTTCGTGCGCAGGCACTGCGTGATCGCTGGAGAATCCCGCGCATCTGATAAGATGTGGTGCCGCCTGGATGGCGCGCTTGATTCACGCCCCTTCACCATGGAAACTCCGCTGATCACCGAGCATCGCACGGCCGGCGCCCGGCTCGCCGAGTTTTCCGGCTGCGCCCTGCCCGAGAGTTTTTCCGACTTTCAGACCGAGTATCGCGCCGGGCATGGAAGCGTGGCGCTGTTCGACACGAACTGGCACGCCGTGCTCATCCTCACCGGGCCGGACCGTGTGCGCTACCTGAATGCCATGGTCACAAACAATATCCAGGGACTGGCCGATGGCCGCGGTGTCTACGCGCTCCTGCTGAATCCCCAGGGACACATCCTGGCCGAGCTCGAAGTTTACAAGCAGACCGATAAATTGCTGACGCTCTCACACGCCTCGGTGCGCGAACGCACTTTCTCAACTCTCGACAAGTACATCATCATGGACAATGTTGATCTCGAGGACGTGACCGAACAGGTGGGCAGCATTGCGATCGAAGGCCCGCGCGCGGCCGTGATTATCCAGCAAGCCAGCGGCATCGCCCTCGAAGACCTTCCCGAGATGGCCATACAGGAAGTGAAGATTGAGCGCATCCCGTGCCAATTTCTGCGGCGCTCTCATTTCGGCCAGCCGGGTGCGGAATTTTTAACCCGCCGCGACCGTCTTCCTTCATTGTGGAAAAAGCTTCTGGCCGGGGTGCAGGCGCATGGTGGCGAGCCGATCGGCATGGGGACGCTGAATGCGCTGCGCCTCGAGGCAGGCGTGCCCTGGTTCCCGGAAGATTTCAACGATACCGTGATCCCGCACGAAGCGGGCCTGGAGAACACGCATGTCAATTTCTCGAAAGGCTGCTACACGGGGCAGGAGATCGTCGAGCGCGTGCGCTCGCGCGGGCATGTGAACCGGCGCCTGGTCAGGCTGCATTTCATGGTCACAGGGGCTCTGCCCGCGCCAGGTACCAAATTGCACGCCGCGGGTGGGGAAGTGGGCCATGTCACAAGCGCTGCCGGGTTGCCGGCTGGCGGGGTTGCGATAGGCATGGGTTACGTGCGCCGAGAGCACAATGCTCCCGGCAGCGTCCTCGAATTTGACGGCGGCAGTGCGAC